>NZ_JBSVXG010000001.1:0-90735 GCF_054070595.1 Pseudomonas sp. SDO55104_S430
GATCACACCAACCTGTAGGAGCGAGGCTTGCCCGCGAAGACGCCCGCCCAGACACCACCGCAACACCAGAGACTCCACAGATGAACACCATCAACACCCCCCGCATCGCCCTCATCGGCGAATGCATGATCGAACTGCAGCACCGCGCCGACGGCAGTCTGCAACAGAGCTTCGGCGGCGACACCCTCAACACCGCCGTCTACCTGTCCCGCGAGCTGGGCACCGCCGGCAGCGTCGACTACGTCACCGCCCTCGGCGATGACAGCTTCAGCGACGCCATGTGCCAGAGCTGGGCCGCTGAAAACATCGGCCTGGACATGGTCCAGCGTTTGCCCGGCCGCCTGCCGGGGCTGTATTGCATCCAGACCGACGCCGCGGGCGAACGTCGTTTCCTCTACTGGCGCAACGAAGCGGCGGTACGCGACTGCTTCACCACCCCGGCCGCCGAGCCGATCCTGGCGGCGCTACCCGATTACGACATGCTGTATTTCAGCGGCATCACCCTGGCGGTGCTCGGTGCAAAAGGCCGTGAGCGATTGCTGCAAACCCTGATCGAAGCGCGCCAGCGCAATGCGCGGGTGGTCTTCGACAACAACTACCGGCCACGGCTGTGGGCTTCGATCGAGGAAGCGCGGGCGGCTTATCGCAGCGTGTTGCCTTATGTCGACCTGGCGCTGTTGACCGTCGATGACGAGCAGGCGCTGTTCCATTTCGCCGATTGTGATGCCGTGTTCGAAGCCTACGAGCAGATCGGCACGCCCGAGGTGGTGCTCAAGCGCGGCGCCGAGGCCTGTCTGATTCGTTGTGCTGGCGAATCGTTTGAAGTGCCGGCGCAGAAGGTCGAGCGAGTGGTGGACACCACGGCGGCGGGGGATTCGTTCAGTGCGGCGTACCTGGCCAGCCGGCTCAAGGGTGGCAGTGCGGTCGAAGCGGCAGAGGCGGGGCATCGGTTGGCGAGTCGGGTGATTCAGGTGCCTGGGGCGTTGATTCCCAGGTAAGTATTGAATGGCCGTTGGCTGCGCCACCGGTTCGCGAGCAAGCCCGCTCCCACATTGGTGCTGTGTTGAACACAAAATATCATCCGACACAGATCCCCTGTGGGAGCGGGCTTGCTCGCGAATACGTCCGAAAGCCAACCATATCAATCCCGGAAAAACACCTGCACCAGGTGATACCCGAACTTGCTCTTGATCGGCCCATGCACCACCCGCAGCGGTTTCTTGAAGATCACCGCATCTATCACCCCGACCATCTGCCCCGGCCGCACTTCACCCAGATCGCCGCCGCGTTTGCCGGACGGGCAGGTGGAGTACTTCTTGGCTAGCACATCGAATGCTTCGCCCTTGGCGATGCGTTGCTTGAGTTGCTCGGCTTCTTCGGCGGTTTTCACCAGAATGTGGCGGGCTTGAGCTTTCATGGGGCAGTTACCTGTTGACTGGGTTTACAGCGGGGCGCGCGATTATGCCCTAACTCACTCGGGTTGGCCGATCATCGTGCGAATCTTGTTGGCCAACAGATCGATGGAAAACGGCTTGGCCACCATGTCCATGCCTTCTTCGAGAAATCCTCCGCGTTCCGCGGCCATCTGCGCATAACCGGTCATGAACAGCACCTTGATCTGCGGCCGGTGTTGACGGGCGATTTCCGCCAGTTGCCGACCATTCATGCCCGGCAGGCCGACATCGGTCACCAGCAGGTCGACCCGCATGTCCGATTCGAGCAAGGGCAGGGCAGTCTTCGCGTCTTCGGCCTCAAAGGCGCGATAACCCAGCTCCTTGAGAAGGCTCAGCACCAGCATGCGCACCGCCGGATCGTCCTCCACCAGCACCACGGTTTCCCCGGCAATCGCCGGCGGCGCCTCACCGATCACTGGCGACAACACATCCTCCGATTCCATGTCATGCAGGCGCGGCAGAAACAGGCGCACGCTGGTGCCCTGGCCGGGCATGCTGAACAAACTGACGTGGCCGCCCGACTGCTGGGCAAAGCCGTAGATCATCGACAACCCCAGCCCGGTGCCCTGGCCGATGGGCTTGGTGGTGAAAAACGGATCGAACGCCTTGGCCAGCACCTTGGGGGTCATGCCGGTGCCGTTGTCGCTGACGGCGATCATCAGGTAATCGCCGGCCTTGACCGGCTCAAGGATGTTGACGTCGCTGCCGTCGAGATAGACGTTGGCGGTTTCGATACGCAGTTCGCCGCCATCGGGCATCGCGTCCCGGGCGTTGATCACCAGGTTGAGCAGGGCGTTTTCCAGCTGGCTGACATCGGTGCTGACGGACCAGAGATTCTCCGCCAGTTGCAGTTTGAGCACGATGTGGTCGCCCTTGGTGCGGCTGAACAGGTCTTCAAGCGAGTGGATCAGGTCGTTGGCATTAAGTGGCTTGCGGTCCAGCGACTGGCGCCGGGAGAACGCCAGCAGGCGATGGGTGAGGGCGGCGGCGCGATTGGCCGAGGACACCGCTGCTTCGGTAAACCGGGCGATTTCCTCGATGCGCCCGTCGGCAATGTAGCGCTGCATCAGGTCGAGGCTGCCGATGATTCCGGTCAGCATGTTGTTGAAGTCATGAGCGATGCCGCCGGTGAGTTGGCCGACCGCTTCCATTTTCTGCGCGTGGCGCAGGGCATCTTCAGCGCGTTCGCGCTCGAACATCTCGTTTTGCAGGCGCTGATTGGTTTCGGCCAGTTGCTGGGTGCGGGCGGCGACCCGTTCTTCCAGGGTCTCGTTGAGATTACGCAGGGCTTCCTCGGTGTGTTTGCGCTCGGTTTCGTCGATCACAAAGATGTAGAAGCCATTCACCGCGCCGTCCGCCCCGTGACGCGGCAGGTAGTTCATCAACGCGTGGCGGATGCTGCCGTCACGGTGCGGGGTGTTGATGCTGAAACAACAGGGCTTGCCGGACAGCGCCTGCGCAATGTGCTCGGCGCGCAATGCGTAGGCCTCGTCACCGAGCACCTCGCGCACGGTACGGCCGTAGAGTTCCTGAGGCGTCAGGCCGTACCAGTCCAGATAGGCGGAGTTGTTCAGGCGAAAGCGTTCCTCGCGATCGACGTAGCTGATCAGGATCGGCATGGCGTTGATGATCAGCTGCAATTCGGTCTGGCTCTGGCGCAGCGCCTGCTCGGTGTTTTTGCGTTCGGTCAGGTCCAGGGCGGCGCCGAGGAAACGGATCGGCCGATCGTGGTGATCCTTGTAGCAGCGCCCCCGGGCGAACACCCAGCGCAGTTGCCCATCGGATTGCAGACGATACTCCTCGGTGTATTCGCTGCCTTCGGTAATGCAGCGCTTGATGCCGTGGGCGACCAGGGCGCGGTCCTCCGGGTGCACCGCGTGCAGATACGCGCTGATCGGCAGTTGCCCGGCCTTGGCGGGATCGATGCCATGCAATTGCGCGAAACGCGCGTCGGCTATGAAACGGTCCTCGCCGATGTCCCAGTCCCAGGTGCCCACCGCGTCGGTGGCGGCCAGGGCCAGTTGCAGGCGTTCCTCGGTTTCCCGTTGCGCCTTGAGGCTGGCGGCCGAGCGTTGTTCCAGTTCCAGGGCGATGCGCCGGCGCTCGTTGGTCTCGATGGCGGTGACCAGAATCCCGGCGACCTCGGCCCTTTCGTCGCGGATGGGGCTGTAGGTCAGGTCGAGCCAGAAGTCGGAGTCCTTGCCGTCACGCTGCAGGGTGAAGCGCTGTTCGCTGTAGCTGCGCACCTGGCCTTGTAGGACGGCGCTGTAAATGGGGTCGGCAAAGTCTCTAAGTTCTGGCCAGATCAGGTGCGTCGGCTGTCCGAAAGCGTGCGGATGCTTGCTGCCGGAGAGCAGAGCGAAGCCGTCGTTGTAGATCTGGGTCAACTGCGGTCCCCAGAGCAACAGCATCGGCATCGGCGAATGAATCACGATGTCCACGGCGGTACGCAGGCTCTGCGGCCAGGTGCTGGCGTCACCCAGAGGGCTGTTCGCCCAGTCGAGCCGGGCAATCAGGGCTTGGGCATCGCTGGCGGTCGGTGCTGCACTCATCGAGATTTCCAAGAAGATGTTGCATGAACAATGGTCGGGTTAGAGGCGTCTACTCTGTTATCGAGCGTTTCTCGCTGCGATCCGGTCCGGGTCGTTTCTTTCAATTGAATGCTTCGCGGGTGTTTTTTGCCATGGAAATCGATGCGTTGTTAAAAAGACTGGCCAGCCAGGATGGATCCGACCTTTATCTGTCTACCGGTGCGCCACCCAATGCGCGCTTTGAAGGTGTACTTACGCCGCTGTCGGAGCAAGCGTTCAAACCGGGGGAAATTGCTGTCATGGCCGCCTCCATCATGGACGCCGAACAGCGCCTCGAGTTCGATCGTGAACTGGAAATGAACCTGGCGATGTCCGTGACCGGGGTCGGGCGATTTCGGGTCAATATCTTCAAGCAGCGTAATGACGTTTCGATGGTGATACGCAATGTCAAGCTCGACATTCCGCGCTACGAAGACCTGAAGATGCCACCGGTGCTGCTCAAGACCGTGATGCTCAAGCAGGGGCTGATGCTGTTCGTGGGGGCCACCGGCTCCGGCAAGTCCACGTCGCTGGCGGCGCTGATCGACTACCGCAACCGCCACAGCCGCGGGCACATCGTCACCATAGAGGACCCCATCGAGTTCATCCATCGGCACAAGCACTCGATCATCAACCAGCGTGAAGTGGGCGTGGATACCCGAAGTTTCCACATGGCTCTGAAGAACACGCTGCGCCAGGCGCCGGACGTGGTGCTGATCGGCGAAATTCGCGACCGCGAAACCATGGAACACGCGCTGGCCTTCGCCGACACCGGGCATCTGGTGATCTCCACCTTGCATGCCCACAACGCGAGTCAGGCGCTGGATCGCGTGATCAATTTCTTCCCCGAGGAACGGCGGGGGCAGTTGCTTCATGACCTGGGAAACAACCTCAAGGCGTTCGTGTCCCAGCGCCTGGTGCGCTCGGTCGATGGTGGACGTCGGGTGGCGGTGGAGGTGCTGCTGGGGACGCCGACCGTCGGCGATCTGATTCGCCTCAATCGGCTGGGCGAACTCAAGGAAATCATGGAGAAGTCCGAGGCGCAGGGGATGCAGACGTTTGATGCGGCGTTGTATGGGTTGGTGGTGGAGGGGGCGATCACCGCTGACGAGGCGCTCAAGCATGCCGATTCGGCCAATAACTTGCGCCTGCGGCTGAAATTGCACAGCGAATCCACTCCCGGTGACTGGGGCCTCGTGGACTGACACAACCCCCTGTAGGAGCGAGCATGCTCGCGATGGTCGTCAACGATAACGCTGGCAACCTGATGCCCCGCGGTGTCTGGACCTCCATCGCGAGCGTGCTCGCTCCTACAGGGGATTGCGTCAGGTCTGGAGCTCGGGGCGGTTGCGGTATTGCTCCAGGGCTTCGGGGTTGGCCAGGGCGTCTGTGTTTTTTACTTTTTGGCCGTGCACCACATTGCGCACCGCCAGCTCGACGATCTTGCCGCTGATGGTCCGTGGAATGTCGGTCACTGCGACAATCTTGGCCGGCACATGGCGTGGCGTGGTGTTGGAACGGATCACCTGGCGGATCTGCTGTTGCAGCGCTTCATCCAGTGTTACGCCCTCTTGCAGGCGTACAAACAACACTACTCGCACATCGTCCTGCCACTGCTGACCGATGGCCACGCTGTCGATCACCTGCGGGAGCTTTTCCACCTGCCGATAGATTTCCGCCGTGCCGATCCGCACGCCGCCGGGGTTGAGTACGGCGTCGGAGCGTCCGTGGATCATCATCCCGCCATCGTGCAACTGCTCGGCGTAATCGCCCTGGGCCCAGACGCCCGGAAACTGGCTGAAGTAGGAGGCGCGCAGCTTTTCGCCATCGGGGTCGTTCCACAAACCTATCGGCATCGCCGGGAAGTGTCGGGTGCACACCAACTCACCTTTTTCGCCGATCACTGACTGCCCTTCGTCATTCCACACTTCGACCGCCATGCCCAGGCTCTTGCCCTGCATTTCTCCACGGCGCACGGGTTGCAAGGGATTGCCGTTTGCGAAGCAGGAAATGATGTCGGTGCCGCCGGACATCGAGGCCAGGCAAACGTCAGGCTTGAAGTCGCGGTAGACGTAGTCGTAGCTCTGCGGCGACAGCGCCGAGCCGGTGCACAGAATGGTTTTCAGGCTGCTCAGGTCGTGGCTTTGCACGGGTTTGACGCCGCTGCTCTCCAGGGTCGCGAGGAACTTGGGGCTGGTGCCGAAGACGCTGATGCGCTCGTCGTCGATCAGGTCGATCAGCCGCTGCGCTTCAGGCTCGAACGGCGAGCCGTCATACAGCACCACCGAACTGCCCACCGCTAGCGCCGAGACCAGCCAGTTCCACATCATCCAGCCGCAGGTGGTGTAGTAGAACAGACGCTCGCCGGGGCCGAGGTCGCAATGCAGGCCGTGTTCCTTGACATGCTGCAGCAAAGTGCCGCCGGTGCCGTGGATGATGCACTTGGGCACGCCGGTGGTGCCGCTGGAATAAAGGATGTACAGCGGGTGATCGAAGTGGACGGCGACGAAATCCGGCTCGCCGCCGGGGAAATAGAAGTCGTCCCAGAGCGTGACGTTGGCCTCGGTGTGGAACTCTTCGATGTGCGCGTCGGGGCGGGCGTAAGGCACGACCACCAGCTGGCGCAGGGATGGCAGGCGTTCGAGGATTTCATTCAGCTTGACGCGCTGATCGATCTCCTTGCCGGCATAGCGGTAGCCGGCGCAGGTCACCAGCACTTTCGGCTCGATCTGACCGAAGCGGTCGATCACCCCTTGGGTGCCGAAATCCGGCGAAGAGCAGGACCAGATCGCCCCGAGGCTGGTGGTGGCGAGCATGGCCACCAGGGTTTGCCAGGTATTGGGCATGCACGCCGCGACCCGGTCGCCAACGCCCACGCCCGCAGCGATCAGGCCGTTCTGAAAGCCGGCGACATGCTCGGCCAGCTCGGCCCAGGTCAGGTGTTCACGCTGGCCGTTTTCCGCCACGGCAATCACCGCGATGGCATCGTCGCGACGGCGCAGCAGGTGTTCGGCGAAGTTCAGGGTAGCGCCGGGGAACCACTGGGCGCTGGGCATCTGCGTGCCCTCCACCAGCACCGCGTCGGGTTGTTGATGGAAACGGATATCAAAAAAGTCGACGATCGCCTGCCAGAAATCAGGGCGCTGATCGATGGACCATTGGTGCAAGGCCGCGTAGTCATCGAGGTGCACGTGGTGCCGCTTGATGACAAAACGCCGAAAGGCCTCCATGCGTGTCTTGCCGATACGCTCGGCGCTGGGTTGCCACATTATTTCGGACATGATTTGCCTCTTCTTCTATGTGCAGTTCCATTCGCGGGCAAGCCTCGCTCCTACAGATCCCACGGAACCTGTGGGAGCGAGGCTTGCCCGCGAAGAACGATAACGCGGTCTAGCTGACGATCACTGCGCCAACCACCCACCATCCACATTCCACGCCGCGCCCCGCACCTGGCTCCCGGCCTCGCTGCACAGAAACAGCACCAACTCACCCAACTGCGGTGGCGTGACGAACTCCAGCGACGGCTGTTTCTCGGCCAGCAAATCATGCTGCGCCTGCTGTGGATCGATCCCGGTTGCGGCGCGATCGTCGATCTGCTTCTGCACCAGCGGCGTCAATACCCAACCCGGGCAAATCGCATTGCAAGTGACATTGCTGGTCGCGGTTTCCAACGCCACCACCTTGGTCAACCCGATCACCCCATGCTTGGCCGCCACATAAGCCGCCTTGCCCGTCGACCCCACCAGACCATGCACCGATGCAATGTTGATCACCCGGCCCCAGCCCTTGGCGCGCATGCCCGGCAGGCTCAGGCGGGTGCTGTGGAACACCGACGACAGATTGATGGCGATGATCGAGTCCCAACGTTCCACCGGAAACTCGTCCACCGGCGCCACGTGCTGGATGCCGGCGTTGTTCACCAGAATGTCGACGCCGCCGAACTCACGTTCGACATAGGCAATCATGTCGGCGATCTGCGCAGGATCGCTGACATCGGCGGGATGATGGCCGACCTTGCCGCCGTACTGCGCGACTTCGGCGATGACCTTCGACGCATCGCCGAAACCGTTGAGGATCAGGTTGGCGCCAGCCTTGGCCAGGCTCAGGGCAATCCCCAAGCCGATGCCGCTGGTGGAGCCGGTGACCAGTGCGGTCTTGCCTGAAAGAGTCGTCATGAATACCTCACACAATGCCAGTGGCGTAGAAAGTGCCGATCACCACGAAAACCGCCAGGGTCTTGATCAGCGTAATACAGAAAATGTCTTTGTAAGCTTCGCGGTGGGTCAGGCCGGTGACCGCCAGCAAGGTAATCACCGCGCCGTTGTGCGGCAGGGTGTCCATGCCGCCACTGGCCATCGCGGCCACGCGGTGCAGCACTTCCAGCGGGATGTTCGCGGCGTGGGCCGCGGCGATGAACTGCTCGGACATCGCCGCCAGCGCGATACTCATGCCGCCCGAGGCGGAACCGGTGATACCGGCCAGCAACGTCACGGTAATCGCTTCGTTGACCAACGGGTTGGGAATGCTCTTGAGCCAGTCGGCCAGCACCAGAAAGCCCGGCAAGGACGCGATCACCGCCCCGAAACCGTATTCCGACGCGGTGTTCATCGCTGCCAGCAAGGCACCGCTGACCGCGCTTTTACTGCCTTCGGCCAGTTTGCTCTTGATCGCCGTGAAACCGAATGCCAGCACCATGAGAATGCCCACCAGCAACGCGGCCTGAACCGCCCAGATAGCGGTCAGCTTGGCGATCTCGGTGGTGACCGGCGCGGCCATTCCCGGCAGGGTCAAGCTATGAGTCTTGCCGTACCACTGCGGAATCCATTGGGTAAACAGCAAGTTCATGACGCCCACCGCCAGCAAAGGCGACAGCGCGATCCACGGGTTTGGCAGCTTCAGGTCGGAGGCGGTTTCCGGCTCATTGCGCAGCTCCGTGCCATAGCCTTCACCGGCACGTTGTGCCTTATTGCGCTGGCGCTGGAGAAACAGCATGCCGGCGCAGAACACGAAGATCGTACCGATCACCCCCAGCCACGGCGCGGCCCAGGCGGTGGTGTTGAAGAAGGTGCTGGGGATGATGTTCTGGATCTGCGGCGTACCGGGCAGGGCGTCCATGGTGAACGAGAACGCACCCAGAGCAATCGTCGCCGGAATCAGGCGCTTGGGAATATTGCTCTGGCGGAACATCTCGGCGGCAAACGGATAGACCGCAAACACCACCACAAACAGCGACACACCCCCATAAGTGAGCAACGCGCAGACCAGCACAATCACCAGCATCGCCTGGCGAGTACCCAGCAAGCGAATGGCCGCAGCGACGATGGAACGCGAGAACCCGGACAACTCGATCAACTTGCCGAACACGGCACCGAGCAGGAACACGGGGAAATACAGCTTGATGAACCCGACCATCTTCTCCATGAACACCCCGGTAAAGGCGGGCGCAACGGCGGAAGGGTCGGTCAGCAGAACGGCGCCGAGAGCGGCGATGGGAGCAAAAAGGATAACGCTGTAGCCGCGGTAAGCAGCGAGCATCAGCAGCGCGAGGGCCGCCAAGGCAATGATCACACTCATGGTGTGTCTCCTGGGATTGTTATTTTTGTATAGGTGAAGCTTTGTAGGAGGGGGCTATAGCGAGTTCTGTGCCAAAAGCTTAAGTCGTTGAAATATAAGGATTTAATTTTCTTGGCGGGGGTTGTTGCTAGGCTTTTGTCTCTGATTGGAGATTTTTTGTGGAGCGAGAAGATCGCAGCCTTCGCCAGTTCCTACAGGGGAACGCGGAAATCCTGCGTAGGAGCTGCCGAACACTGCGATCTTTTGATCTTCAGAAATCCTTCCATAAACAGAGATTAACGTCTCTTTATGGAGACTTTCGTGTGACATCACAGAGGATAGACCCAGGAAATATGGATTGCGGTGTCGTAGTAGGTATAGAGATGAAAGGGGTGTTCAAGCACCAAAGGCTCTTGATTCACCAACCGTCGCGCAAGTGCGGCGCGCATCTCCGGGCGATTTGAGTTCGAATTCCAGAGCCCATTCTGTTGCGCGACACACACCATCGAAAATGCATTTTCAATGGCAAGATCCGTTGCGCAGGCAACGACGCAATCGAGGATCTCGTCAACTCGATAAAGGCTCTAGTGCAAGCAAATCATCCAGTGCCTGCCGGAAACTCATCATCAGGTTGTGCGCAGCTTCCTGCGAAATGGCGTCACGGTAGTAGGACAGACTGCCGACCAATCCGCCTTCTGTGCGTAGCGTGTTAAGTGAAACATCAGTCTTGATTCCACTGGAGGGCACCCCGATACCCTTAAGCTGAGATGTGCCTAGCTGGCGTTGCCCGGCGGGATAGTTATGGTGGTTGTACCAATAGGGAAAGCGCGAACCATAAGCGCTGGAGCAGGGTGAACAGTGGGCTTCAAGTTTCTGCGGAGGCAGCAGTGCGTGACCGCTCGCATCCAGTACGCAACCACTGACCTGCTCCAGCAAGTGCAGGGAAGGGGACCAATCAGAAAGCCTCGGACGGATCACCATGGGATGGACAAAATACCCCACCACTGGCTCCAGGGCCGCATCGGTCCGGTTGGCGATGGGGGAGCGAACATAGAGGTCGCTGGTGTCGGTCTCTTTTGCGAGTGCCATCAGGAATGCGGTCAGGATCACGGTGTACAGGCTCGAACCCGTTTGGCTACACAAATGCACGATGGTCGGGTACTGCGCATCCAGGTTCATTGGAATCACAGCGCTGCGGAAGGTGAATACTTGGGGCCGCTCAATGGTGCCACGCATGGGAAAGGGCTCGGGCAGGTGTTTGAGTGTCTGTTCCCAAAAAACGGTGTGTTGATTCAGCGAACCCTCGGCAAAACGTTGATGCTGCGCATCCGTGTAGTCCGAGTAGCTCAGACGGGATTGGATGTTTCCCGGTACGCCTGTCGTCAACAAGGACTGGTAGTGAGCGCAGAGCTGGTCCATCAGGAGCGCCCCCGACCAGCCGTCGAATGCGATGTGGTGGGCGGTGATGATCAGTGCATCATCCGATCTGGGGCACTCAATGTAGGTGGCGCGGACCAAGGGTGGTTGCCGCAGATCAATGGCGGTCAATGATTCTTCGATGACCCTGTGTACCACGGTGTCCGGGAGAGTGTCTTGGGATGTGCTCTGGATGAGATTGAACGGCAGCGGAAACTCATCAAGGGCGTGTTGAGTTCGCTGCGAATGACCTTGTCCGTCGGATTTGAAACTGCAGCGCAATGCGGGTTGCTGTTCGAGGACCGCTCCGAAGGCCTGCCGTACTCTGGCTGCGGAGCACTCGCCTCGGATGTAAAACGCGAGGACCACATTCTCCAGGTAGGCCGGTGTTTGTGGCGGTTTTTCAAGGACCTCGCATTGAGCCAGTCCTGGCGTTTCGCTACCCGCGTGCCTGCGCCAGGCAAGTGCATCAAGTAGCAGACCGTTTTCCTTCCTCTCGCGCCTGCTGCCACTGAGTAAAGCGGCCTGCCGGGCCAGGATCGGATGCTCGAAAATGTCTTTGGGAGTCAGGTCCATATTGAACAGGTTCGCGATTCTGCCAAGCAGCATCATCACCGTCAGGGAAGTGGCCCCGCATTCAAAGAAGTGGCTGTCGAGCGAAATGGGTCGGTGACCGAGAATCTCTCTCCAGATTTCCTGCAACTGTTTCACGGTCGATGGTTCGCCGATAAGGGGCGATTCGGCGGCAACCGATTTGGCATGTCTCTCTCGCAGAGCGTTGTGATCAATCTTGCCGTTGGGCAGTAGCGGTAGTCTGTCGAGCACATGTATTTGGTTTGGGTGCATGTAGGCGGGGAGTTGTAGCGAGACCGTCTGTTTGATCCGTTGCCCGACGGCTTGAGGTTCTGCGTCGGACTGCGCGATGTAAGCCGCACAGATCTGCTTTTCGCCGCTGGCGAGGGTATCGATATAGACGGTGGCGCATTGTACGCCTGGTGTTTGTTGAACTACGTGCTCTATGGCCAGTAGTTCGACCCGATGCCCGTTGACCTTGTACTGACTGTCGCGACGTCCGAGGCAGATAAGTTCTCCGGAGACGGAAACGACGCCGATGTCCCCGCTTTTATAAATCCGTACTGGTTCTCCATCGACATTGAGCGATGAGAAACGTAGCGCGTTCTCAACAACACTGTTTACGTAGCCGATGGCTACGCCGGGTCCTGCGATCGCTATTTCGCCTTCTTGCTGATGTTCCACCGGCAAACCCTGTTCGTTCAGCAGGTGTAGTTGCACGCCGCGTACGGGGCGCCCCACAGGCGGGGGCATGTTCCTGTCCGCCGTCAGGTCCACCCGCCAAAAGGTAGCATCGATAGTCGTTTCGGTAGGCCCATAGAGATTGACCAGTAGGCACCGGGTTTTCGAAACGAACTGATCGATGAGGTCCCAGGTCAGTGGCTCACCGCCACAGAACACCAGGCGGCAGGGGATATGTCCGAACTGCTTTAAACGCATTAGCTCACGCAGCAGTGTAGGGACGAATTGCACAATCGATATGTGCTCCTGTTGGAGTGCCAGCAAGATGCCAAACGGATGTTTGGCATGGGCAGCCGGGAGCAAAACCAGGCAGGCCCCGGCCGCCAACCCGGTCCATAGTTCCCAGACCGATGCATCAAATGCGAGGCTGGTGCGCTGCAGAATGACGTCAGACTCAGTAACGGAAAACTCCTCCATGAACCATTGCGTATGGTTCAACAGAGCGCCATGGCTGATTAACACGCCTTTTGGTTCGCCGGTGGTGCCTGATGTGTAAATACAGTAAGCACAAGTATCGCTGTTTGGCAGGGCTAATTGTTTACGTTGGAAAACCTGTTTAAAGATGTTTTCCGGGTTGATGATTTCGGCGGAAAGTTCCCTTGAGAAAAATTCAGATGAATCACTGAAAACGTATTCGATATTTGCGTTCTCGAGCAGGCAATTGACTCTGTATTCAGGGTAATCAACGTCCAGTGGAAGATAGGCACTGCCGTGTTTCATTATTCCGAGGAGTACAACCACCAGTTGGGTAGTCCTTTCCATGGCAACTGCGATAATTGATCCGCGGGCCACCTCCTGTTTTTCGAGCCAAGCCGCCACCTGATCAGCTTGCTCATTCAATTGCCGGAAGTTTAATCGCTGTGACCCGCATTTGACGGCGATTGAGTCTGGAGATGCGATAACGTGATGCAGGATTAATTCCAGAATACTTTCGTAGTTTCCGTGATTCATGCCCGCTTTCTCTTTGATTTGCCTGATTTTATGGTGAGCTAACTAGCTTGGAGGTTGTATTGGTGGTGTGCAACTACCAACTTTGGTAGTTGCATTTTTTGATGCGTGTGGTCTTGTTTGTCGGTCACAAATGATCAGAGGGGATTGCAGATGCATTACGAAAATAGTCTGCGCAGGGTGTTAGCAAATCGAGCGATATTCGGAATAGCTTCCGCTTTCAAATCTATCGACTGGGTCGACGCCTATTGCGTCTTTGTCAATCGATTGCCTGCACCGTATGGCAGCGATGCAAAGCATGTTGGCGGAGTACTTTCAGGCATCGATTTTATCGTCAAGGATAGTATTGATGCATTGGGGTTCCCGACAACAAACGGAACCGAGGCGCTGAGCATCAACTACCCATCGAAGGATCATTCTCTGGTTGCTCGTCTGAAGTCCTTGGGTGCTGTTTGTGTGGGTAAAGCGAATCTGGACGAAATGAGCTATGGCTGGGCTTCCGATAATCCGTATTTCGGGAAAGTCACCAACCCGATGTACCCTAACCATTCACCCGGCGGTAGCAGTGGCGGATGCGCAGCGGGTGTCGCAGGTGGTGGTGTCTGGGTTGCGATCGGTGAAGACACCGTGGGTTCTTTGCGCATTCCTGCCGCGTTCTGTGGGGTTTCGGCCTGTAGGGCGCCTCTTTCTACTTTAGACGTCGAGGGCATTTGTCCGTTAACGTCTTCCGGCTATGACCAAGCAGGGTTGATCGCAAACACGCTTGACGATATTTCGTTGCTGGACAGCTTAATCCACGAATATGAAGAACTTGCGCCTATCGAGGCCTGCAAATTACAAGTTGCTGTTGCAACAAATTTTTCTCTGACGATGCTGTCGCCGGAGATTGAAGAATGCATGCATAACGCAATATTTAAACTAGCCAGTGCAGGCGCCAATATCGTGATGCAGGAGGTGCCTGCTTCATTCGATCGGGCAGCACAGTCATTAACCACCATGGTTAATTATGAATTTGCGCAAGCATTTAACGCTTACTTGAACTCCCGGTCGCACGTACCTGCAACGCTGGAAAAAATACTCGAAAATAGTGATAGCGCCACAATGCGTAAAATCAAAGCCCTGGCTTTCCCTCCAGGCCGGCCGTGTCGTCCCGCGTACGAGCGTGCTCAGACCAACGCTCGAGATATTGAGCAGGATGTTGTCGATTATTTCGCTCAGACCCGTTGCCACGTTCTGATACACCCTACGGTTGGTATCAACGTGTCTGTGTTGGAGATTTCCTCGATAAATGCTTTAGAGCTTGCCCGCCATGTCTCAGTTGCAAGTTGTGCGCGAGCAATCGCGATGAACTTCTCCGTCATGAGTCCGGAGGGGTTGCCGGTAGGAATTGAAATGCTATGCGATCCGGCGATGGATTCGAGACAGGCATTCGCAATGTGTCGCACGATCGAAGCGATCGTTAAAGGATAGATCGTCGTTGGCGGGAAGTGCAGGCGTCACATCCATGAAACTTTGGTCCCTGTACGTATTCCCACCACCAATACTTTTAATTCGCACAATTTTCTACACGCGATGGATTTGTCTTACAGAGTGATCTCGCTCGATTTAAGGAAAAGGATTACAAGTTTTCCTCGATGCCCAAGGATTAATGGGGAGTACTATTCAAGGCGTACAGGGAGTTCATAACTTCTAATAACCTTCGCCTTTATTGGGAGACATGAGCATGTCGGCATGGAGCGACGGGTTGGATGAAAAGGTCAGGCAGTGTCGAAGTAACGAATGCACCATGGGGCTCTTGCATCGAGCGACTGAAAGCCTGGGATTTGATTTCTTTTTGTACGCTACCCGAGCTGCGACTCCATTTGTGAATCCTGATACCAAGGTAATTGGCACCTTTCCTGCCAATTCGAGTGTTCATTATCTGGCTGCCATTCAGCGCGAAGAACGGTCGTTGAGTCATCTGAACGCTAGGGTTTCCTGTTTTTTTGTTTGGCGCGAATCTATCAAGGGTGCAAATCGCAAGTTGTTTGATGAGTTCTGGAGTTATGGATTACGGCATGGATGTGTACTGACAGTTCGTAACTTCAATAACGCATCTCACACGCTCTCGGTTGCGAGGCGAGGTAATTTGGTTAGCTCGAAAGAGGCGTCTGATCTCAAATCGAAACTCAAGCACCTGATCGAGATTTTTGCAGAAAGCACCGCCTTCCAGAGTGCTGGGGGGCGAGACGCTCAACGCATATTGTTTACGGATCGAGAGCGTCAGATCCTGCAGTGGAGCGCGGAGGGCAAGAGTTCTGCAGAGGTGGGCATCATCCTTGATATTTGCCCCGATACCGTCAATTTCCATCTCAACAACATCAAGCGAAAGCTGGGTGTGTCAAACAAGACCTCTGCGGTTGCTTATGCCGTCGCCATGGGCTTGGTCTAATACTGCGTGATGCCCAATGCCAGCATCTTTTTGTAAAGCGTCGAGCGCCCGAGCCCCAGGCGCTTGGCGGCCTCAATCACATTTCCCTGACAGGCCTCGAGCGTCGTCCCAATCAACTGCCGGTCAAACCGCTCCCGCGCCGCACTGAACGTCTCGTGCTCCAACGGTTCGATGGTCTCCGCCGCCACCCGCTCAACTGGCGTAAAAGTCCCGATCGCCGCCCGTATATCCGCCACCGATAGCCGCAGGTCATCACTGAGCAACGCCGCCCGCTCCAGCACATTACGCAACTCGCGAATATTCCCAGGCCAGGCATGCTGGCCCAGCATTGCCAACGCTTCGCCATTAAGTTCATGCTGGCTGCGCAACTCTTCAAGAATCGCTTCACTGAGCGCGGGTAAATCATCGAGGCGGTCGCGCAGCGGCGGTACCTGGATCGGCAGGACGTTGAGGCGGTAGTACAGGTCGGCGCGAAACTCGCCGCGTTTGATCGCGGCTTCAAGATCGGAGGAGGTCGCGGCGATGACGCGTACGTCGCTCTGGATCACCTCGTTGGAGCCCACTGGCTCGAATTCCTTTTCCTGCAGGACTCGCAGCAGTTTGCTTTGCAGCGGTAGCGGCATGTCGCCGATTTCATCGAGAAACAGAGTGCCGCCCTGGGCGATCTGCAATTTGCCGGCGCGGCCCTTGCGGTCGGCGCCGGTGAAGGCGCCGGGGGCGGTGCCGAAGAACTCGGCTTCGAGCAGCGATTCGGGGATGGCTGCGCTGTTGATGCTGACAAAGGCCTTGTGCGCGCGGGGCGAAGCGTTGTGGATCGCCTGGGCCAGCAGCTCCTTGCCGGTGCCGGTTTCGCCCAGCAGCAAGACCGGCGATTCGGTGCTGGCGCTGCGTCGGGCGCGGCGTTTGACTTCCAGGCTGGCGGCGCTGGTGCCGATGAAGTGGGCGAAGTTGTATTTGGTTTGCCGCGCCCGCAGCAGCGAGCGGGTCGAGGCCAGCTCTTCCTGCATGCTCATGTAGCGTTTGAGCATCGGTGACAGGCTGCGCAGTTCGTCGAACAGGGCAAAGCCGATGGCGCCGATCACCTCGCCGGCATCGTCGTGAATCGGCAGGCGCATGACCACCAACGGTTCCTTGGGGGTGTCCTGCATGTCCAGCAGGATCGGCCGGCCGGTGCGCACCACTTCGCGCAACAGGCTGCCGGGGATCACGCTTTCGCAGGCCTTGCCGATGGCAACTTCGGCCGAGGGCAGGCCGAAGCGCCGGGCGTAGCGTTCGTTCATCCAGACGATGTTGGCGTCGCGGTCGACGATCACCGTGCCTTCACTCGACTGCTCGATGATCTCGAACAGAGAGCGGATCGCCAGCAGGCGGACGCGCTGGTAGTCCTTGAGGCTTTCGGTGGTGTTCATGGATTGATCCTAAATTGTGTGTTGCCTGTGCCGGCCTCATCGCGGGCAAGCCCGCTCCCACAGGTTTTGTGTCGGACCCAAATCCAGGGTCAACCTCATGACCTTGTGGGAGCGGGCTTGCCCGCGATGGCCGCTACGCGGTCTAAAGCCTGGTGCCGAATTATGCTTGCCCCAAATGCGCCGCCGCCAATAGCTCCTTGGTGTACGGATGCTGCGGCGATTCGAACACTTCATGGCTGGCGCCGCTTTCCACCACCTTGCCGTCCTTGACCACGATCATGTCGTGGGCCAGGGCGCGGACGACGGACAGGTCATGGCTGATGAACAGATAGGTCAGACCATGTTTTTCCTGAAGCTGGCGGAGCAGGGCGACCACTTGTTTCTGCACGGTGCGATCCAGAGCCGAGGTAGGTTCGTCCAACAGGATCAATGCCGGCTTGAGCACCAGCGCCCGGGCGATGGCGATGCGTTGGCGTTGGCCACCGGAGAATTCGTGGGGGTAGCGATGGCGGCTTTTCGGGTCGAGGCCGACCTCCTGCAACACCCGGGTTACCTCGGCGTTGCATTCCTCGTTGCTCAGATCGCTGTGTACTTCCAGGCCTTCGCATAGGATCTGCTCCACGGACATCCGCGGGCTGAGGCTGCCGAACGGGTCCTGGAACACTACCTGCATCTGTTTGCGCCAGGGTCGCAACTGCTTTTGCGTCAGGCTGTCCAGCGCCTCGCCCTGAAAGCGGATGCTGCCTTTGGAGTCGAGCAATCGCAGGATCGCCTGGCCCAGCGTCGACTTGCCGGAGCCGGATTCGCCGACGATACCCAAGGTCTTGCCGCGCTGCACGTTCAGGCTGATGCCGTCCACAGCCTTGAGGTAGGTCTTGCGCTGGAACAGGCCGCCACTGACGGCAAACTGCACCTGCAGATTCTCCACCTCCAGCACGTTCTCACGCTCGTCCCGAGGCAGCGCTTCGCCTTCGGGCTCGGCGTTGAGCAGCACGCAGCTGTAAGGATGCTTGGGCTCGGTAAACAGAGTTTCGCAGGGCGCCTGCTCGACGATTTCGCCGGCTTTCATCACGCAGACGCGCTGGGCGATGCTGCGCACCAGATTCAGGTCGTGGCTGATCAGCAGCAGCGACATGTTCAGTCGCTGTTGCAGGGACTTGAGCAGCAGCAGGATCTTGCGCTGCACGGTGACGTCCAGCGCGGTGGTGGGTTCGTCGGCGATCAGCAGTTCCGGTTCACAGGCCAGGGCCATGGCGATCATCACCCGCTGGCGCTGGCCACCGGACAATTGATGTGGATAGGCCTTGAGGCGTTCCTTGGGATTCTTGATGCCCACCAGATGCAGCAACTCGAGGATGCGCGCCTGCGCGGTCTTGCCGGTCATGCCCTTGTGCACCAGCAGGGTTTCGCCGATCTGCTTTTCGATGCTGTGCAAGGGATTGAGCGAGGTCATCGGCTCCTGGAAGATCATGGCGATGCGGTTGCCGCGCAACTGGCGCAGTTTTGCCGCATCGGCGCCCACCAGTTCTTGGCCGCGATAGCGAATGCTGCCGGTGGTTTCGGTGCCGCATTCGGGTAGCAGTTGCAGGATCGAATGGGCGGTCACCGATTTGCCCGAGCCCGACTCGCCCACCAGCGCCAGGCATTCGCCGGGGCGGATGTCCAGGCACAGGTTGCGCACGACGGTCTGGCCACTGAAGGCCACGCTGAGGTCACGGATTTCGATCAGGTTAAGGCTCATGTCTACAGTCCGGATCAGGATCGAGGATCAAAGGCGTCACGCAACGCTTCGCCGATGAATACCAACAGGGAAAGAATCAACGCCAGGGTGAAAAACGCCGTCAACCCGAGCCACGGTGCTTGCAGGTTCTGCTTGCCCTGACCGATCAGTTCACCCAGGGAAGCGCTGCCGGCCGGCATGCCGAAACCGAGGAAATCCAGGGCGGTGAGGGTCGAGATGGCCCCGGTCAAAATGAACGGCAGATAACTCAGGGTCGCGTTCATGGCGTTGGGCAGGATGTGGCGCACGATGACTTTATGGTCAGTCAGGCCCAGCGCGCGGGCCGCCTTGACGTATTCCAGATTGCGCCCGCGCAGGAACTCGGCACGGACCACGTCCACCAGCGCCAGCCAGGAAAATAGCGCCATGATCCCCAGCAGCCACC
Organism: Pseudomonas sp. SDO55104_S430; assembly: GCF_054070595.1. Taxonomy (NCBI): domain Bacteria; kingdom Pseudomonadati; phylum Pseudomonadota; class Gammaproteobacteria; order Pseudomonadales; family Pseudomonadaceae; genus Pseudomonas; species Pseudomonas sp. SDO55104_S430. The sequence goes on from NZ_JBSVXG010000001.1 coordinate 19,261, forward strand.
AGAAATTCGGTTCGACGAAGCCCGACAGGATGATCAGCAGGTACAGCACCGGCAGCCCGGACCAGACCTCTTGCAGTCGCTGTCCGAGCAAGTCGACCCAGCCGCCGTAATAGCCCTGCAAGGCGCCGGCGGCGATGCCGATCAGGGCGCTGACAAAGGTCAGCATCAAGGCAAACAGAATCGACACGCGCGCACCGAAAATCACCCGGGCCAGCACATCCCGCGCCTGATCGTCGGTTCCCAGCCAGTTCACGTTCGACGGCGGACTTGGGGCCGGTTTGTTCAGGTCGTAGTTGGGCGTGTCGTCGCTGAACGGAATCGGCGGGAACAGCAACCAGCCGCCGTCCTTCTTGATCAGCTTCTGCACGTAGTCGCTGCGGTAGTCGGCCTGGAACGGCAGCTGCCCACCGAATTCCTGTTCGGTGTAGCGCTTGAACACCGGGAAGTACCACTGGCCTTGATAGCTGACCATCAGCGGCTTGTCGTTGGCGATCAACTCGCCACCCAGCGTCAGCAGGAACAGGCCGATGAACAGCCACAGCGACCACCAGCCGCGACGGTTTTTCTTGAAACGCTCGAAACGACGACGGCCGAGCGGCGAAAGCTTGAGCATCAGGCATTCCTCGCGGCGAAGTCGATGCGCGGGTCGACCAGGGTGTAGCACAGGTCGCCCACCAGTTTTATCAGCAGACCGAACAGGGTGAAGATGAACAGCGAGCCGAACACCACCGGATAATCCCGGGAAACCGCTGCCTCGTAACTCATGCGGCCCAGGCCATCGAGGGAGAAGATCACTTCGATCAGCAGGGAGCCGGCGAAAAATACGCTGATGAAGGCCTGGGGAATCCCCGACACCACCAGCAACATGGCGTTGCGGAACACGTGGCCGTACAGCACCCGTTGCTCGCTCAGGCCCTTGGCGCGGGCGGTAACCACGTACTGTCGGGTGATTTCATTGAGGAAGGAATTTTTGGTCAGGATGGTCAACGTGGCGAAACCGCCGATCACCAGCGCGGTGACCGGCAGCACCAGATGCCAGAAGTAGTCGGTGACCTTGCCCAGGGTCGACAGCGAGTCGAAGTTGTCGGAGACCAGTCCGCGTACCGGAAACCAGTTCAGCGAAGTGCCGCCGGCGAAGACCACGATCAGGAACATCGCGAACAGGAACGCCGGCATTGCATAGCCGATGATGATCGCGGTGCTGCTCCAGATATCGAACTGGCTGCCGTGGTGCACCGCCTTGCGGATGCCCAGCGGGATCGACACCAGGTACGTGATCAGCGTCGCCCAGAGCCCGAGGGAAATGGTCACCGGCATCTTCTGCAGGATCAGGTCGGTGACGGTGGCGCCGCGGAAGAAGCTCTTGCCGAAGTCCAGTTGCGCATAGCTGGTGATCATCAGCCACAGCCGCTCATGGGCCGGTTTGTCGAAGCCGTACTGTTTTTCGATGTCCTTGATCAATTGCGGGTCCAGGCCGCGACTGGCCCGGGACGTGCCGCTGCTGGTTTCGCCGGAGCTGCCGCCGGCACTCACGCCGCCGATGCCTTGCAGGTGGGCGATGGCCTGTTCCACAGGCCCACCCGGAGCGGCCTGGACGATGACGAAGTTGACCAGAAGAATGATGAACAGCGTCGGGATGATCAGCAGCAGACGCCGCAGTATGTAAGCCCACATCAGTGCGGTCCTCCGGGGCTGCCACGGCGAATGCGTTCGGCGGTCATTTGCTGGTTGGTCAGGGGCGTGGTGCTGACTTCCCACCAGCTCTCGATGGCTTCGTCATTGCTGGCCTGCACATTCGGGATGCCGAAGCGGTTCCACCACACGGTGGAGGTTCCCGGCGGGTAATAGTTGGGGATCCAGTAGTAATTCCACTGCAACACCCGGTCCAGCGCGTGGGCGTAGCGCAGCATGTCCGCCTTGTTGTCGGCGCGCACCAGGCCGTTGATCAGGGTGTCGACCGCCGGATTTTTCAGGGCCATGTAGTTGTTCGAACCGGGATCGGTGGCGGCGGCGGAACCGAAATAGTTGAACAGCTCGCCACCCGGGGAGGTGGTGACCGGGTAACCGGTGACGATCATGTCGTAGTCGCGGCTCATCAGGCGGTTCACATATTGCGAGGCGTCGATGCGGCGGATGTTCAGGTCAATGCCGATCTGCTTCAGGGTGCGCTTGTATGGCAGCAGCAGACGATCCATGCCGTTCTGGCTGACCAGGAAGGTGAAGCTCAACGGCTCGCCTTCGGCATTAACCAGTTGATCGCCGTCAGGTTTCCAGCCGGCCTGTTCGAGCAGGGCCAGGGCTTGCAACTGTTTGTCGCGAATCACGCCGCTGCCATCGGTCTTGGGCGCTTCGAACACCTGGGTGAAGACTTCGTCAGGGATCTGTCCGCGCAGGGGTTCGAGAATCGCCCGCTCGCCGGCATCCGGCAGTTGCCGGGCGGCGAGTTCGGTGTTGGAAAAGAAACTCTGCTGGCGGATGTACAGGTTGCGCATCATCTGCCGGTTGCTCCACTCGAAATCCCAGAGCATCACCAGCGCCTGACGCACCCGGCGATCCTGGAACATCGGTTTTTGCAGGTTGAACACGAAGCCCTGGCTCGGTTGCGGGGCTTCGGTGGCCAGGTGGGCCTTTTGCAGGCGACCGTCGCTCAGCGCCGGGCTGTCATAGCCGATGGAGTAGCCGGTGGCGGAAAACTCGCGGTTGTAGTCGTAGGCGCCACCGCGCAAGACCTGGCGGGCCACGTCGGTATCGCCGAAATACTCGATGCTGAAATGATCGAAATTGTAGAGCCCGCGACTGACCGGCAGATCCTTGCCCCACCAGTCGGGGTTGCGTTCGAAGGTGATGCTGCGCCCGGAGTCGACCTTGCCCACCCGGTATGGCCCGCTGCCCAGCGGCGCCTCATAGCCACCGCCGCCGGCGAAATCGCGGGTCTTCCACCAGTGTTCGGGAAACACCGGCAGGGTCGCAATGTCCAGGGGCAGGGTGCGGTTTTCGTTGTTCTTGAAGTCGAAGCGCACGGTCAGTGGCGACTCCACTTCGACGCCTTTGACATCGGCGAATTGCGTGCGATAGCGCAGGCTGCCCTGAGTCATCAGCAAATCGTAGGTATAGCGTACGTCTTGTGCGGTGATCGGCTTGCCATCGGCAAAGCGTGCCTTGGGGTTGAGATAGAAGCGCAGGGACAGGCCGTCATCGGAACGCTCGATTTGCCGGGCCACCAGGCCATACACGGTGTAAGGCTCGTCCAGCGAGCGCTGGGCCAGGGGCGAGTAGAGCAGACCGTCGATCTGAGTGACGCCGATGCCTTTGTCGATATAAGGCAGGACGTGGTCGAAAAGACCGATTTCGATCGCCGAGCGCCGCATAGTGCCGCCTTTGGGCGCAAGCGGATTGGCGTAGGCGAAGTGGCTGAAGCCGGCGGGGTACTTGGCCGGTTCGCCATAGACAGTCAACGCATGTTGCGGTGCGGCGTTCACGCCGACGGCGCCCAGGAGCAGGGCCGCGGCAGTGAAAAATACAGTTGGGAAAGCCAGTCGCATTGTCAGCCTTAGAGCCGGGTGGTCGATAACGACAATTTGTACGCTAGCGGCGCGTCCCTCGCCAGCCGAATTCGCATCCCAAACACGACGGCCCACCAGAAGGCGGGCCGTTGTGTGCGAAAACCGGGCGTCGATCAGTCCTGACGGCTGGTCACTTCCAGCAGGTGGTAACCGAACTGGGTCTTGACCGGGCCTTGCACGACGTTGATCGGCGCGCTGAAGACCACGGTGTCGAATTCCTTGACCATCTGGCCTGGACCGAACGAACCCAGGTCACCGCCCTGGCGGCTGGACGGGCAGGTGGAGTTGGCTTTGGCGACTTCGGCGAAGTCTGCGCCAGCCTCGATCTGGGCCTTGAGCTCGTTGCACTTGGCTTCGCTGGAAACGAGGATGTGGCGGGCAGTGGCTTTAGCCATGGGGAAATACTCCTTTCAATGTTCGGTAAAGTGGGGAGCCTACCGGATTCAGTGAGCGATTTCTTCTCAAAGTTCCGTTACGTGGGGCCTGCGGGGTAGTTACGGGCTACAGACCGGCTTTTTTCAGGCGCTCGGCGTGTTGCACGTAGAGGTCAATCGAGTCGACGGCTTGTGCTGCCACGATGCCGGTCTGGCGCAGGGTGTCCAGATGATCGAGGGGGTAGTCGGAGCGGATGACGGTGCCCAGGTGCGAGCTGTAGCGTCCGACCAGGCCATCGTTGTGCTCGGTTTCATGGACGAAATATCGGGAAAAGGCACGCAGACAGTTGTGCAGCGGATTGACCGCTTTGAGTCCACTCTCGATGAGACCGCCCTGCAAGGTGCCGCTCCAGGAGTAGTAGCGCACGCCGTTTTCCAGTTCGCAGCCGTTGTCGCCCCTGGTTTTCGGCAGTCCTTGGGGGTATTTGCGATTGAATGCGCCCACGCCTTCGGTGGTCAGGGCATTGAGCGCGGCGAGGGCGTTTTGTGGCAATTGGCGGTGGCCGCCGAGTAATGCCAGAAATTCGGCGAATAAGGTCGCGACTGTTTCGGCGACGTGTTCCGGCAGGTGTCCGGGGACGAGGGCCTTGCGCAGGTAGTCCGCCAGCTCCGAGCCTTGATTCGGTCCGCTGACGGACGTCACCGAGGCCACCGATTCCGGCGCCATCGCGGCGGCATATCGAGCGGCCAGCGCGCCCTGGCTGTGGCCGATCAGGTTGACCTTGTTCGCGCCCGTGCCTTGCAGAACCCGCTTGATCTGCACCAGCAGTTGTTCGCCGCGCGCTTCGTTGCTGTGGGTTGCCGACAGGTGAGGGACGAAAACCCGTGCGCCTGCGTTCCTTAAAGCCTGCTTGATGTCGTGGAAGAGTTCGAAGTTGCCGATCCGGTCGAAGCCGAAGAGCCCGTGGACCAGGAGAATCGGGTGGCGAGTGTGTGCATTCCGTTGCATGTTCAAAGTCCTTTTTCTGGCATTCAGGGTGGTGCCTTGCGGCTCACTCTAAAGCAGGCAGGGTTGCCTGCGGTGTATGAAAAGGACGCGGTTGGCGGGTGAAAACGGAATAAACAGACGCCGAAAAGGCGGAGGTTGCGTCAGTACCGGCCAGCCAAGTCGAACACTTACCTGTGGTGAGGGGGCTTGCCCCCGTTGGAGTGCGCAGCACTCCCATCTTTTTTGGGGCCGCTGCGCGACCCAACGGGGGCAAGCCCCCTCGCCACAATGACCCCATCGTCTGTTCAATCAGGGATCAGGCCCGCAACCGCTCGGCGGCCTGGCGCAACAACTGCTCCGTCCCGCTCCACCCCAGGCAGCCATCGGTAACCGACACGCCGTACTTCATCGATGGACCAATAGCCTGGCAGCCTTCGAACAAGTGACTCTCGATCATCATGCCAATCAGCGAGCGATCACCTTGCAGGCGTTGCTCCAGCACGTCATTGAACACCGCCGGCTGGCGCAGCGGATCCTTGCCGCTGTTGGCGTGGCTGCAATCGACCATGATCCGCGCCGGGATCTTCAGTTTGCTCAAGTCGCCGTTGACCTTCGCCACGCTGGCGCGGTCGTAGTTCGGGCCGTTGTGGCCGCCGCGCAAGACCAGATGAGTGTCCGGGTTGCCGGGTGTCTGGATGATCGCCGGGTGGCCCTGGCTGTCCACGCCGAAATGGCGATGCGGATGGGCCGCGGAGCGCATGGCATCGCTGGCCACCGTGACGCCACCGTCGGTGCCGTTCTTGAAGCCGACCGGCATGCTCAGGCCGCTGGCCATCTCGCGATGGATCTGCGATTCGGTAGTGCGGGCGCCAATGGCAACCCAGCTGAGCAGGTCATCGAAGTAGCCGGCGGCCATCGGTTGCAGCAGTTCGGTCGCGACCGGCAAACCCAGCATCAGCATTTCGCGCATCAGTTCGCGGGACAGGGTCAGGCCGCCGGCCATGTCGTCGCTGCCGTCCAGGTGCGGATCGTAGGCCAGGCCTTTCCAGCCCACCGTGGTGCGGGGTTTTTCGACGTAGGCGCGCATCACCAGCAGCATTTGATCGCTGACCTCGGCGGACAGGCGGGCCAGGTTGGCGGCGTATTCGAGCGCGGATTTCGGATCGTGGATCGAGCAGGGGCCGACAATGACCAGCAGACGGGAGTCTTCACCGTCGAGAATCGCGCGGACCGCCTCGCGGTGGGCGTCGACTTGCCGGGTCAGGGCGTTGGAGAGCGGCAGTTGCTGTTTGAGTTGCAACGAGCTGGGCAGACGCAGGGTCAGCGCTTCATTGGCAGGGCTCAGGGTGGACAGCGGCAAAGCAGAGACGGACGAGTTCATGTTCAGGCTTCCTGGCTGGCGGCGGGTTCGCTCCCGCGCGCTCGGCCTATAGGGGTGTTCGACAATTGGCCGGATTGGCTGCGTGTGTGTGCTTGCCACCTGTGGGTGACCGATCGGAGGCGGCAGGCTGTCCCGAGCGGAGGGTGGTAAATCGCCAGGCGGTAAAAGTGTCGTAACGGTAATAAGTGGCGTAGTTCATGGTGCTGATCCTCTGTATGTCTGGTGTGCTGCAACAAAAAATTAAGGGCTGAAAAAACAAAACCCCCGGTCGGGAAGCCGACCGGGGGTTGAGAAATCTCTGGTGGCGACCCGTTCAAAGTGGGCGCCGTGTGGGTATCAGGCGCGCCAGTGGCTAAACCAATACCCAAAATAAAAGCTGACCGGAGCGCAAACACCGTTCGCCCGGGCAGCCGAAACCGAGCGCGGGGCGCTGGCGGTACGTAGCTGTGAGAGGGCGTTGAACATGGTTTGTCTCCGATGGATGCGCCGAGCTTACTAGAGCCCGGTGCGAGGATTCAATCAGAAATTGCTATCGATCGCAGGCGGAGTTTTCTATGGCTTGAAAAATAATCCGTCGCGGGCGTTGTATGAAAGAAAGGGATTACAAGCGATGGGCAAGGCCCCGTGTTTCCTGAGAATGCAGCGCGACGCCGATCATGGATTTGTCTGAAACACGCTTGGCACAGGGCTTTGCAAGATAACTGGAAACTTTTTATGTGACGCTTTCCGCTAGGTCTGCCAGTTCCTTTTTGCTAAGGTGGCGACAACCCACGAAGACCAAATTGCGAGGTGTCTGCTTGATTAGGGTGCTAGTGGTCGATGACCATGATCTCGTTCGTACGGGCATTACACGAATGCTGGCTGACATCGATGGCCTGCAAGTGGTCGGCCAGGCTGAATCGGGTGAGGAATCGTTGCTCAAGGCGCGCGAGCTCAAGCCCGATGTGGTCTTGATGGACGTCAAGATGCCCGGCATCGGTGGTCTTGAAGCCACGCGCAAACTGCTGCGCAGCCATCCGGACATCAAGGTCGTCGCGGTAACGGTGTGTGAAGAAGACCCGTTTCCGACACGTTTGTTGCAAGCCGGTGCCGCGGGATACCTGACCAAGGGTGCAGGTTTGCCGGAGATGGTCCAGGCCATTCGCCTGGTCTTTGCTGGTCAGCGCTACATCAGTCCGCAGATTGCCCAGCAGTTGGCAATCAAATCCTTCCAGCCAACCAATGACTCTCCCTTCGATGCCTTGTCCGAGCGCGAGATCCAGATCGCCTTGATGATCGTCGGCTGCCAGAAGGTCCAGATCATTTCCGACAAGCTGTGCCTGTCGCCGAAAACCGTGAATACCTACCGTTACCGCATCTTCGAAAAGCTTTCGATCAGCAGTGATGTCGAGTTGACGCTGCTGGCGGTTCGTCACGGCATGGTAGATGCCAGCCTCTGAAAATGACCGAAATCTTTGATCCAAGTGCCTTCCTGTCAACCGTCAGTGGGCGTCCCGGTGTGTATCGCATGTTCGACAGCGATGCGCGCCTGCTGTACGTCGGCAAGGCCAAGAACCTCAAGAATCGCCTGTCGAGTTACTTCCGCAAAACCGGCCTGGCCCCCAAGACCGCAGCGCTGGTTGCACGCATCGCCCAGGTCGAGACGACCATCACCGCCAACGAAACCGAGGCGCTGCTGCTTGAGCAGACGCTGATCAAGGAATGGCGGCCGCCGTACAATATCCTGTTGCGCGACGACAAATCCTACCCCTACGTCTTCCTGTCCGATGGCCAGTTCCCGCGGTTGAGCATTCATCGCGGTGCGAAGAAGGCCAAGGGCAAATACTTCGGTCCTTACCCGAGCGCCGGTGCGATTCGCGAAAGCCTGAGCCTGCTGCAAAAGACCTTTTTCGTTCGTCAGTGCGAAGACAGCTATTACAAGAACCGCACGCGTCCCTGCCTTCAGTACCAGATCAAGCGCTGCAAGGCGCCTTGTGTCGGTCTGGTCGAGCCTGAGGTGTACGCCGAGGACGTGAGGCACTCGGTGATGTTCCTTGAAGGCCGCAGTAACGCGCTCAGCGATGAGCTATCGGGCGCGATGGAAGAAGCCGCGATCAACCTCGAGTTCGAACGTGCCGCCGAATTGCGTGATCAGATCGCGTTGCTGCGACGAGTTCAGGACCAGCAGAGCATGGAGGGCGGCAGTGGCGATGTCGATGTGATCGCGGCGTTCGTCAACCCGGGTGGCGCCTGTGTTCATTTGATCAGTGTGCGGGGCGGTCGGGTGCTGGGCAGCAAGAACTTTTTTCCGCAGGTCGGTATCGAGGAAGACGTTTCCGAGGTCATGGCGGCGTTTCTGGGTCAGTATTTCGTCAGCAGTCCCGAACGCGACCTGCCGAGCGAGCTGATCGTCAACGTGGTTCATGAAGACTTTCCAGCGTTGATCGAAGCCATTGCAGAGCTGCGTGGTCGCGAGCTGACCATCAGCCATCGGGTGCGCGGCACGCGTGCGCGCTGGCAGCAATTGGCGGTGACCAATGCCGAACAGGCTTTGAGTGCACGCTTGGCAAATCGTCAGCACATCACCGCGCGCTTCGATGATCTGGCCAACGTGCTGAAGCTGGACGAGCCACCACAGCGCCTCGAGTGTTACGACATCAGTCACTCCAGCGGTGAAGCGACCGTGGCGTCTTGCGTGGTGTTCGGTCCGGAAGGACCGATCAAGGCCGATTACCGCCGCTACAACATCGAAGGCGTGACTGCAGGCGATGACTACGCGGCGATGCATCAGGCGCTGACGCGACGCTTCAGCAAGCTCAAGGACGGGGAGGGCAAGTTGCCCGATATCCTGTTGGTGGACGGCGGCAAGGGACAGATGTCCATGGCCCGTGACGTGCTCAACGAGCTGGCGGTGCCGGACCTGATCCTCCTCGGCGTGGCCAAGGGCGCGACGCGCAAGGCTGGATTCGAAACCCTGTACCTCAATGACGCTGCCCACGAATTCACCTTGCGCGGTGATTCCCCCGCGCTGCATTTGATCCAGCAGATCCGCGACGAAGCTCACCGCTTCGCCATTACCGGGCATCGCGCCCGCCGTGGAAAAACCCGTCGTACGTCTACGCTTGAGGGCGTTGCCGGGGTAGGGCCGACACGCCGCCGCGATTTGTTGAAACATTTTGGTGGATTGCAGGAGCTGTCTCGTGCCAGCATCGAAGAGATCGCCAAAGCACCCGGGATCAGTAAAAAGCTCGCAGAGTTGATTTATGCAAATCTGCACAGCGAGTAGAATGCCACCTCACCTCGTAGCCAGTTGTGCCGATGAATATCCCTAATCTGATTACCGTTCTACGCGTTCTGCTCATTCCGATCTTCATTTTGCTGTTCTACCTGCCTTATCAGTGGAGTTACCTGGCGTCAGCCTCGGTCTTCGCGTTTGCCGCTGCCACAGATTGGCTGGACGGGTATCTGGCCCGCCGTCTGGAGCAAAGCACACCGTTCGGGGCATTCCTCGATCCGGTTGCCGACAAACTGATGGTCGCTGTTGCGCTGGTGCTGCTGGTGCAGGAACACGGCAATTTCTGGCTCACGCTGCCGGCAGCGGTAATCATCGGTCGAGAGATCGTGGTTTCCGCTCTGCGCGAATGGATGGCCGAACTGGGCGCTCGTGCTCATGTGGCCGTGTCCAACCTGGGCAAATGGAAAACCGCCGCGCAGATGCTGGCGCTGGTGATCCTGCTGGCCAATCCGAAAGACTTCAGCTTCTGGGTGTTGATGGGTTACGCCTTGCTGATGGTCTCCGCGGGCCTGACTTTGTGGTCTATGGTCCAATACTTGCGCGCCGCCTGGCCGCATCTGAAGACCGACGTTCAAAAGAAATAAAACTTTTTTGAATCAAAGGGTTGACGGGGCTTCTGGATTCTATAGAATGCGCCACACCAAGACGCGGGAATAGCTCAGTTGGTAGAGCACGACCTTGCCAAGGTCGGGGTCGCGAGTTCGAGTCTCGTTTCCCGCTCCAAGTTTTACGCATTTGATGTTGTTGCTACTGACAGCAAATGTTTTGAGGCCGAGTAGCAAAATGGTTATGCAGCGGATTGCAAATCCGCCTACGCCGGTTCGATTCCGACCTCGGCCTCCACTATAAACAACCCCGTAGATCGATGATCTACGGGGTTTTTTATTGCCCTCAGGAAGGTCTGGGTGTCTGCCAATCAGAACGTCTGGTGCTGACGAGTTTCCCGCTACTTTCAGGGATACCTGATTTCTGTGAGGCAGCCTTGCCGATAGTGTTGCATTACCAGTGGTGCCTTCTGCAGCAAAGCTGATTCAGGGCACCGACGTCGAGACTGAAGCACTTTCCCAAGGATTCACAATGAACGCTGAAAGCCCCCTGATCAAAACGGTTGCCCTTGAGCGGCTCGCTCCTAAAACTGTTCAGGAAATACTCGATAGCCTTCACGAGCTTGAACGTAACGCGCTTTCAACGCTTTTGAATTTTCTCGGTAATGGTCGGTCCGGAAATTCCTGTGAATTCGATCTTGGAGTTTGTACCGGCTATGCCGATATGCTTTTTTTCGCCCGTCGAATTGACGCAATTAAACGACAGGCTTTGGCATCCTATGCGCTGGACTTGAGTCTGAGCTGACAGGCAATTGCACTCGGCGTCGTCTTTGCAGCAGTTTCACAAGGAGCAGTGCGTGATCAAGACCGAATTGGACGTGACCAACCATGGCAACGGCTTGGCTTCGACATTGAAGCCCACCAAGGCAGTGGGGGATGAATCAAAGAGTGCGACCATCGTTTCAAGCCCCTTGTCGGCAAAGGAGGGTATCAAGGTCTCACTGTCTGGTGCCGGCCTCCAGAAAGCCAGCGGCTCCAGCGGCAAAGACCGGGACATCGACGAAAGCGGTCTGCCGACTGACATCAAGCAGATTCTGAAAATGATCCGCAAGTTGCAGCGACAGATCGCCGAGTAGATGGCCCAGATGCAGGCGGTGCTGAATGATCAGCGTTTGAGTCATGCAGAGGCGAAGGCCAAGGTGAGCGCGCTGCAAGCGGCCATAGCAGGCCTCAATGCGGGCCTGGTGACGGCGAACAGCGCCTTGAGCAGGGCCATGAAGCAGGCAAGTCTGAGTCCTGATCAGGTGCTCTAGGCGATGTCGTTAGCAATGAAGTCTTGATAGCGGCGCAAAAGTGGCGGGCGAGTAAGCGACAAAACCTGGCAAGAATCCGAAAAATGTTTCGTAGGTTCATGATTTAAGAAGTTTTTTATTTTTGGTCCCGGCATGATTTAGTCTCGTAAATCACACATGCGACCTTGCTTCACCAGAGCGGGATGTATATATTTCCCCCCTCTGATTCACCGCGCTACCGCCCGAATGGCGAAACTGGTAGACGCATGGGACTTAAAATCCCCCGCTCGTAAGGGCGTGCCGGTTCGATTCCGGCTTCGGGCACCATCTTATATCAAGGGTTTGCGAGCGAAAGCTGATGCAAACCCTTGTTTGTTTCTGGTCTGCAATTCTGAAGTTGGTCCGCAATTCACTTGGTGGGAGAGACCTTTTTCCCTTTCCGATTGCGGATGTACTGCTCCGTCATCACCACGGTGATATGCCCAAGTTGATCTTTGGCCTGCATGATGTCTCCACTGGATTCCGCCTTGTCGGTACCGGCCTTCGCACTCAAATCCCGCATTTGGAACTCCGGTTTCGAAACACCGGCCGCCTCCCTGGCCAAGTCAAATCTCCTTCGCAACATCGCCACTGTCATCGGTGAGCCATCCTCAGAAACGATCAGCCGCGTCGAGCGGACCTTGTGCCCGGTCTTCCTAGCCATGATTCGATCAATCACCACCTTCAGTTCGCCTGTCACTTCGATCCGTCGTTTGGCCTCTGTTTTCCCCTGAGTGACCCAGATCTGGCCATCGCGGACATCGCGCTCGTCCATAAGCCTGGTGTCGGTTACCCGTTGACCTGTGAGATAAGCCAGGTCCATGGCGTCTTGCAGGCCAGCATCGGCCTTGTCGTGCACTCGCCTGAACAGCTCGTCTTCGACGTAGGTGTCCCGGCCTGTTTCCTTATTGCCCTTGATGCCGGCGCAGGGGTTCGCCAGGGCCGTGTAGCCCTTGTCCCTGGCGTAGTTCCAGATGGCACTCAGCAACGCTTTCTCCCGGTTGGCCCGCACGGGGGCAGACTTTCTCCAGGTGAGGTACTGCCGAACGTGCAGCGGCTCGATCGTTTCAAGCGGTGCAGGAGGGTCGTCAAAGAATGCGATGAGGTTTTTCAGCTCGCGCTTATTGTCGGCCTGTGTGGCAGAGCTCTTGGTGGGCACGATGTCGACTGCATATTTTTCAGCGGCATAGCGGAAAGTAATGACCTTGGACACCAAATCAGTCGCGGTTCGATCACGCTCGAGCTTGGCGTACTCCATGATCGCCAAGCCATAATCGTTGCCAAGGGGGATTTCCTTGCGGTCTTTTCCGCCGGTGTCGTAGTAGTAGAAAACACGGCCGTTGGCTTTCTTTCGCTCACGCAGCCGCGCTATAGATCCGGGTTTACTTGGGCGTCTTCCCATGTCAGCTGGCCTTACGTGGTGTCCATACGGGTTTTTCTGCTTCGTACATTCCGACCGCTGTCACGGCCAGGGCCGTCACGCTTGGCCAGCCGTTTACCTTGATGGTATGCCTGATGCCGTTTTTCTTCAGGTTGAGGATTTGCCCCGCCTTGGTCCGCGCCCCGGTGAGCTCACAAACCTCCTCGTGGGACAGAAACTGGACGCTCATGCGATGCTCCATGCCGCCGGCGGCGGCAAAGTGTTCAGTGAATGGTCACGCTGTCCTGGCCAAGGGCGATGGTGCGAGCCTGCTGTTCGGTGCGGCGGGAGATGTGCTGAATCTTGCCGTTGCATTCAGCGATCACCCACCAGAGGCCGGCGAATCGGTGCGGGCCCTTGATGATCTTCGTGATGGTCATGGCTTCGCCTCGCCCGCCGTCACCGGCAGGCTCATGTGTGGGGGGTGGGGTTATAGAGCGAGTTCGGCCTGGGCTTTGCGCTGCCAGATCGGCGAACTGTTGTGCGACTCGATGCGGTCGGCGATCACGCAAGCGCGCTGGCTTGCGGTTGGCGGGGCGTACATGCCGAAGCGGCTGATGCTGCCACCGTTGACAGCGGCGTTCGTGGAATCGGCCGAGGCAAATGGCAGGTGCTCAAATATGGCCGGGTCGAGCATGCGGAGCCCGTGCAGCCGGCAGGCCGGTCTGCCCTGGTCATCGCAGATGGCATCCATGGCGGCTGACATCCGCTTCCACCAGGCTGAAGTTCCTGGTGAGCCCCATTGCCCTGAACTGCCGAACGCGACCACCGGCCATTCAGCGGCCATCCGCTGCAGGCGGTCGAGCGATTCATGCAGGTGCCACACCGGTACGCCACGCAAGGCCTCTGGCCACGCTGCCAGAAGCGCATCGTTCGCCGCTTCGTCACCATCGATCACGTTCGGGATGAGCGCCCAGTCGAAGCCCGGGTGCCGGTGCCAGTCTTCGACCCACCGGATGTAGCCGTCCACGTCGAGCGTGCCGCCCTTGTTCCATACGCTGAACGCGCCATTGTCGAACACGAACGACTGACAGACTTCTGCGACGATCCCCATGTCATCCTGGCGCGGGAATGGCACCAGTGCGTGTCGGCCGGCGAGGAATCGAGCGCCGTCTTGGCGGGTGCCGCCGACTGGCGTGCCGTGGTAATGGATCATCCGCTGAGCCTCACCGTTTCGATTTCCACGCCCTGATGCGTGGCGATGATCGTTTGGTCGCCGCCGAGGGCTTCCGACAACCGATCTGCGATTTGTTCGTGCCAGCCTTTCTTGATCAGCGCAGTCGCCGCTTTTATGTGTTCGACGTGGATCATCGCGGTAGACCGCAGTTCGAACCGGTAAATGATGGTTTCACCGTCGGACGGGCAGACGGCGGTGAAAGTGTGGCGGTAAGTGTTTTTGGATTTTTCTTGACTAGGATGTGTAGCCATTTACAAACTCTCCGTGAGACTATTGACGTTTAACGATAACTAGTGCGCGAGTAAAGAATTGAAAGATTTTAGGCAGGCTTCTATTTTGATAGTTCTGGTCGCAATCATTGGCGTTTCTGGTGTTTATTTTTATATGTTTAATGCCGGGCTTTCTGATGATTCAGGAAAATGGTCAGATTTTGGAGGGTACATTGGGGGGTTGATAGGTCCGCTAATTTCATTTGTTACTTTGCTTGCTGTTTTGCAAACTGTTTATCTTCAAAAGCAATTGCTTGATACTCAGCAGGCAGAATTTAAAGCTTTAATGAAGCTCCAGAGAGATACTTTCGATGCACAGGAGCGCCAAGTAAATAATGCTATCTCTATCGCGGATCGCGATCACATTGAGCGCACTCGCGAAGCTTGCCTCCAGATGATTGACCGACAAATTCTTCACACTGAAAATAAGATGGCGCGGGCTGGGAAGACCTTTGAGTATACCTTTCAGTGGAAAACCGAAAGCGGAGAGCAGGAAGCAGATATACGGAACACGCTAAAGAATCAAATAATTATGTATACTAACTTGCTTAACGACCTTGTTGGATATTCAGTAAGAGTGTCTCAAGATAGCTATGGCTCTGCTGAAAGTATGTTGATTTCGTTTAGAGAAGAGATGCATGGGATATATGTAACAAACGGGCGAGGCGATACTGAAGCTGAATCGTAATGGCTAACTTTCCTTGCCGCTATAGCGACTGACTTTGAAGCGGGAGGAGTTACTGCGGAGTGCGGGCGCACTCCGATCGAAACTTTGATGATTTGTCAGGCGAAGATTTATAGCCTGCTTCTCAGTCAGTGAGCGAGAGTAGTATGTATAATTTAAATTAACTAATTCAGATTTATATCAGGAATGATGCTGAATGAGGTATTAGACATTTTCATTCGCGTCAATGGTATCTCTAGTTCGGCACAAACGCTTTCAAGCTTGCTGAGATTTTTCGCGCTGATTTTAACTCCCGCATAAACTCGCGTAGCTTTCGGCACGATGCATGTTTGGGGTTCTTTCATAAAGTTATTAGAGAATACGAGTCTCCACTCCTTTTCGTATGCCCAGTCTGAAGCTTTCGTTAGCGCAGGCAGAACGATGGATAGAGGGTTAGCCCTGTTCATATCTATTTCGGTTATAAAGTCTGAGTGGTCATGCAGCAAATCGCTATAAAATACTGGGTAAAGAAATCTGGTAATTAGCGACTCTGGACCAAGCGTTGTGAAGTTATATTCTATGCAAAATCCAGTGTGATAACTCGCATAGTGTGCCCACATCAGTGTGGATTTCTCAGTCTCACTAAATGAGCACACCTTTGTGAGGTTTTTTGTTTTTTCGGAAAACTCTCCAACCATTACATCATTGTAATTCTCAATGGCAGAGATTAGTTCCTCTGCTAACGTCTCATCTAAAATATCCTTTTTGACGAGAAATCTTATAGCGCTCGCAATTGGGTCGTCTGTCTTCAAGAAATTTGAGAATTCAATCTCTTGGGTTTCTTTGCTTATTTTAAGTTGGTCGTATAGAGCAGCTACGCCTGACATGGAGGGGTTGACTTTATTTAGTTTTACTGCAAGCGAGCAATCATAAGGGTCATTGAAATTTTGAGGCGAGTTCATCCAGACTGTGCTTTCGATTAAATTCTTGAGGGAGTTATCTCTCTCGTCGAATTCTCTGTATTTGAAAAGCTGCTTGGGAATATTGCGAAATTTCAATAAGAAGCCCGTATTGATATCGTCCGGTTCGATGTATGGCCCAAGCATTGTTTGTTTGAAATCTTCTTTCCAAGCCATGTCTTTCTCCACTGGTTCGGTTCACTGCACTATATATCAAATTAAGTTCTGGCCAACCTGTGAGCTTGCGCTTGCAGTATTCGAAGGTCTCAACCACCCATTACACGTTGGTGCCGGACGCCTCACCGGCCTGTTTACTGTGAGCATGGGCGTCCTCTGCCGGGGCATGCCCGGGCGGTGGAGGGTGGTGAGGGATCAGCTAAAGTGGGGCGACATGCCAGATAAGTCGCCGAGGGAAATATGGGTTTTGAAGCAACGCAGAAAGGAAATCCGCATAAGTTGACGATCAATCAACATGTTTTTCCGAGGAAAGGTATTGATAGATTTTCAGATGAGAACGGCCTAGTTCAGCTATGTAGGAAGGAGGGCGCCAAGGTTATCCGAGTAAGCTCCACAAACGTTCTGTTCTGCGCTAAACGCGTATGGGATCAGGGCACTGAAGCTGGCATAGGTAAGGCGATTGAAGATCGGTTCCAAGCCTTGGCCGACTCTATACTTGCCGGCTCTACCAGTGTCATCGGTTGTTTCGAAAAGACTGTCGTCGAAGATTTCTTTTCTCTTTGGAGAACGAGGCAGAAGCTCAGGGCTGAAGGCCTCGACGACGTAAAATTCGAGGGAATGGCGGGAGATTCTCTGACTAAGGATGAACAGGAGATTCTCGAGCGAAAGCATGTTTTGTTCTTCAGGGACGGCGTTATGCCTGGGCGCTTTGCTGGGCGCATGCATGTCTTCGGCTACATGAACACATTCCGACAGGACAACCATCACATGCAGTGGGGAATTGTTCGTGCGGGAGAAGGAGAGTTCATCGTTCCCGATAGTTTTCAGGACATGATGATTGTTCCCATTTCTCCGAAGTTGCTGATTGTCGCTGGCCAGCCGAACTCTATTCTGACTCGCAGTGAAGTCGCTGTTATCAATCAAATTGCAATCGATCGCGCTACTGACTATTACATCGCAAGAAGCCTGTCGGAGTGCCCAGTTTACCGAGATAGCCCACCCAGACTTCACCGGATCTTTGCTAAGTGAGGATATGGGGGTCAAGCAGCAGCTCTCAGCGCTTCGATGATTCGTTGTCCGGCCAGCGGCGGTACCGCGTTGCCGGCCATGTGCATGGTAAGGCGGTGGTTGTCCGGGCGCAGGGTGTCGGCCGGGAACGACATGGCCGCCAGTGCCTCGTTGGCTGACAGCATCCTCATCTCGTCGCCGCGCACCAGGGCCCAGCGGTCGAGCGTGGTGATGGTCCCGATCGGCCGGTTGATGTCCCGGCCGGTGAGCCCTGAACCTTTTCCGTAGTAGGGCATGATGAACTGATCGCCGAAGCGCTCGCGGCCATTGCGCACCCGGTCAAGGGTTGCCTGAGCCCGGCCCGGTTTATCAATCGGAGACCAGCGGCCGGCGTCGAACTCGAGGAAGCTGGCGGCGGGAACATGCTGGCGCCGGTGCAGCTCGAGCATCAGCGGCGACCTACTGCGAGTGCAGACCAGGAACAGACGGACGCGGTGCTGGGGTACTCCGAGGTCGGCGCAGTCGACGACATGGGGCGCGATCATGTAACCCAGCGCAGCCATGGCCTGCGACCAGGCAGGGTACAGTGCCCAGTCGGTGAACTCTTCGACGTTCTCGACCAGCACTACCTCCGACCGGTGGAACTCCGCGGCGGACACAACGGCCCAGGCTGTCGACCGAGACGCATCGTGCTGGGGGTTTCCGGCCTTCTTGCCGCGGGCTTTCGTGTGCCCCTAGCAGCACGGCGAGGCCAGCATGATGTCGTGGGCCGGAACCTTCGACCAATCCGCCTGGTGCAGGTCCTGGCAGATGTGAATTGCTTCTGGATGGTTGGCGCTGTGCCATTCGACGGCGACCGGCCAGTGGTTGGCCGCCCAGATTACGTCGATGCCGGCATTGCGGGCACCGGTAGACCATCCGCCGAGGCCGGCGAACAAATCGATTGCGGTTGTCATATTGAGTTCTCGAACTTGAGATGGGACGATCTGAAGCGGGGAAAATGAGGGAGCACCACTATGTTTTCGGCAGAGCTGTTTTTCACAATTCTTGTTGCGTTGTTTTCTTTGAACTCTTGCTACCTTTGGTTCAAGTCGGCAACCGTAGAGGTCCTCTACGATGAAACCGACGATGGTTGGTCTGGCGTGTCTTTAACTAAGAGTTCAAGCAAAGGGACTGTCGATATCCTTAAAACCGCCGAGGAATAAACCAGATGGAACAAAGGCGCTGTGGCCTCTGCAGCTGCTGCGGCCATATGCCAAGTCGCTCTGACGTGGATAACCTACTGAAGCTATTCGCAAAGCCCGTAGGCTGAAGAGCAGCGGTACTGGCTGTCTGTGCGGGCGATCAAGTCGACCATGTCAAATTGGCGCCCGCCGCGGGCGGTGTTACTCCAGTCGACCATCCGGTCAATCCCGTGAGTGATTGCGCTCACCTTGTCGGTGGATCTGACGGTTGGGTCGGTGACAGTTGCGAAGAACGTGGCAGCCCCACTCTCGCACCCGGTCTACTTCTTCTGGCCACCTGGCCGCGATCTGCCTGAGTTCGTCCTTTGCGCACATGATGCAGGGCATGCACCCGACGCGATTGCAGCCCTGCAGATAAAGCGGGTTTGGCTTGATGCCGGCCGCCCGGTGCGCTTCAAAAACCGCATCTACTGGCCATTTCAGTATCGGCCGATAGTTGAACAGGCCGCCTCCAACCTCGTCGCACTCCGGCAGATATCTCCTGTCCAGTGATTCATCGGCCCGCACGCCTTGCCAGGACAGCAGCATGTTCTCTCCGTCCATGAGCGGCAGGAAGGCCTGCTCGATGATCGGGTTACGCTTGAGCTCATCGGTGCAGAAGCGTGCCTTGGTGCTGGGGAACCGACCTTTCCACAGGCACATGTCCAGGAACGGGTTGCCCGTGGGGTGCAGAACCTCTAGCGCCCCAAGCACCACGGATTCCGGGACACCTTTCTCGTGCCATTTGGTCTCGATGAATCGGCGCTTGCCGGCGATCTGCCGGGAGAAGTCTGCCTTCACCCATTGGATTGGAACGCCTGTGGCCTCGGCCAGATAGTGAACGTAGTCATAGGTCTCGGGATGCTCGTGTCCGGTGTCTGCGAATACGGCGCTCAGGTTCGACACGCCGAGCTCGCGAGCGACCAGCAGCGTAGCCGTGCTGTCTTTTCCGCCGCTCATGCTGACGACGTTGTGAATAGGCATAGAAGATCCTCGCCGGCTGGCGTGATTCGTTGAAGTGGGGTATTTGTGTTCGGCCCGGCATGGGGCCGGATCAGAGGGGTAGTGCTGATGGAAATTCGCAGGCAAGGTGCGAACAGGAATAGCGGCTGGGTTGCGATAAAGGGGAAAAAGCCTGCTGCTGTGTCTGTTCAGGCAGATCCCGAATTTGGACCCGTAGTGTCTCTGAGTTTAAGAAAGACTAAGGATCCAGATCGTAACGGCGAGTACGACCATGAGGTACGTTTGAGTCTTCCTGACGTTGTTGCTGTGATTGATGCGTTGTCAGGTAATGGACTATCAAAATTTAATGTAGAGATATCCGAACAGCTTTCACAATCCGTTCGGTCTCTGAATAGGTTGATGGCAGCGGCTAGCGGGATAGAAGTTGGTTCGTCTTCCAATAAGGAATGATGTGATTGACTTGGTGCAGTAGGTGAGGGCGGATTAGGCGCGTCGGACTTTGAAATGGAGCATCGCCTTGATGCTGTGGCAGTAATCCTGAAGCCGCTCATAGGCCTTGTATTTGGCTTGGCTGCGAGTGGCCGCCCAGACCCTGACCAAGTCTTCGCGGGCTTCCCGATTCCAGTTGAGATCATCCCAAACATGATTGAACGGCAGGACTAGCCATTCTTTGAGCGGTAGCTTCTCAGCCATCTCGCCGTACTGCATTTCGTGCGACGGGTGGTAGTTGCTGATCCGCTTCGTCGGATCTTCGTCCAGCACCACGCCGATGTAATGTCCACGGTCGGCTGACGCCGGGCTTTCCGTAGGCGATGACTCGACGACCGACTTCGGCGGGCACCTGATAGTGCTGCCGGACAAATGCACAGTTGTAGCTCATGGATTTCTCCAGTCAGGCGCCGCCTCCGTGACCGGCGGTGGCAATGAATGATGGCAAATTGACTTTTTTTAAGGTATTTGTGTGCCGCCCGGTATGGGAACCGAGAGTTAAATAGGTAGGATTAAATGAAAAATAAAATAGGTCTGGGATGGCTCATCGCAATAGTGGTGATGATTGTCTTAGCGGTATACGCTGGGTATTATTATTTTTTGTACTCTGGATTTTCCTCTCCAGAGGACTTGGCGGAGTTGAAAGGTGTTCGAGGAGGAACTTTTGGTGATGCTTTCGGAACACTCAATGCTTTGTTTTCTGGGTTGGCATTTTCTGGTGTCTTGATAACTTTGCTCATACAACGTAAAGACTTGATGGGTAGTCAGGAGCAAAACTCTAGGCAGCAGATTGAATCTCAGTTCTATAACATGTTAAGTCTGCAGCAAGGCGTAGTCCAAAGTTTCGATATCAAAAAAAATGGCGTCGTCAAAATGGTCGGTAGGGACTGTTTTAAGACTTGGGTATGGCATTTGCGAAACGAATACGGTACCGCCAAAGGGACCCATGAGGAGCGAATGGGGCTCGCCTATCGCGAGGTGATGCGGAGGTTTCATGGTGATCTGGGTTTGTATTTTCGCAGTCTTTATTCGGTTTTTAGGTTTGTTTCAGAATGCCAGCATCCAGATAAAAGAAAGTTTGGAAACGTAGTAAGGTCTTTATTGTCGGATTTCGAGTTGGTGATATTGTTTTATAATAGTCTTGGTGATAAGGGTAGAAATTTCCAATCATATATCACTGAGTTTTCGATATTTGATAATTTAGAGCCTGCTATGTTGCTGGATATGATGGATGTGCTTTTTTTAGCGCCCGAGTCCTATGGTGCAAACGCTGAAATTCTTGATACTTTTAGCCGAAATAGATGTGGAGTGTGCAGCGCTGCTTCATCGAAAAGGGCGTCTGATATCACTTATTAGTTGTGTTTGGATGAATTATTTCATCACCGGAGTACCTTCTGGCCTCTCGAAGGCTCTCACTCCGAAATATTCGCGCCACGTTTTCGCTGATCACGATTTCGTGGCGCGTTTTCAATGCCTCCCGTGCTCCTTCAGGCCCAAGCGAATGAACATAGCGCAGGCAACCCTCAATCACTGAGGCCTGCTCTGTATCCTCGTTCCAGGCCATGAGCTCTTCCAGCTTCTGCCGAGTGCCAAGCCGGCAGCGGTGCCGCAGTTCCTTCTCGTCGAGTTCGATCCGCTTTAGCGCAGCTTTAGCCGATCGTTCTTTTCCATTCTTGGCCATGGCCTACCTCTTCAATTCCGCTGGCTGGCAAGTCCAGCCAGGTCTGTCGTCGGCGCTGGTGCGCCCGGTTGATCATTCTTCTCACGCTGCGACCTTCACCTGATGCCAGGCGCCGGCGGCGTAGAACAGCTTGGCGGCCTGGGCTTCGTCGAGCGTGACCTCCGCGGGAACGGCGATCCATCCCGATGCCACCAGGTGGTGCGGGTTGCAGCCGTCGCGCAGCTCCAGGTAGTAATGCTCGATGGCGTCGGTCAGGCGCTCGACCTTGTGCAGACCCTCGGGCGATATCTCCACCGACTTGACGTACTTAACGCCACGCTCATCGCGACACATGGCGCTGATGTAGATCGTTCAGTGGTAGGAGAAGTCGAACAGGGCGTTGGCAATGGCGAGGCTGCGGATCGGCCTGCAGTTCTTCCAGTTGGCCATGATCTGCGTGCCGCTGGGGTCGATGGTCACCACCGCGACGTGGTTGGTCCGGAGCAGCGCGCGGCAGCTGCGTTCGGCCCGGGCATATCCGTTGTTGGGTTTGCGCTTGCTCATAGCACCTCCGTGATCCGCCGTAGCGCGATTCGTTCTGCCTGAGTAGGGGAAGGGCTGCGGCCCCTGAGGACGGTGTCGGGGTCGATCTTGGAGGAGCGGGCAGCAGGCGTTGGATTGATTTGCGCGGGCGCCGATCTGGAGAAGCGTCCACCGGCGGCGATGTGTTGTTCGACCTGAAGTGAAAGCTCCAGCGCTTTCTCCCGTCTGAACTCGATGTCGTATTTAAGGTTGCTGATCATGATCAAGCTCCTAAGCGATGGGCTTGCGCCCGAGCCTTGTCCGCGACTTCATCAACCATGCGATTCAGCTCCAGATTGAACTGAACAAGCTCCTTGTGCAGGTTGGCGATGTAGTCTTCGTCGCGATAAATCGTCTCGATGTAGAGTTGGCACTCTTCATCTTGGCGCGAATCGAACGACAGGAAGTCCCACCATTGGCGCCCGGTGACGAACATGCAGCCCTGCACCTGCGGCATGTGCTCCTCGGGCATGCCTTCGAGCCACGTTCTGACGTGTATCGCCTCGTTGAAAGGGCACTTCGACTCTGTGCCCCCGTCATCGTTGATCAGTCCGTCTGGTGAACAACCAAGCCAGTCGTACTTCGGGTGGACGATGAACTCTGACGGTATGACGATGTTGCCAGTCAACATTTCGTAAGCGTCCTGAGCCTTCTGTTCTTCGGTGTGACCCCACTTCATGGAAGCGCTGCTGACGTTGTGCTTAGACTTCTTTGCCAGTCGCTCGAAGCACAGCTCACGCATGTAGGAAGTACGCGCACCCATTGGCTCACGCTTCCCATTTTTGTCAGGCTTCCCCCAGGCCATCACATCCTTGAACCGGCTGGCAGTGACTCGGCCAGATCGGTCGGCACACCACTTTTCTGTGCCCTGAAGCTCCGCTCTCACTACGCTGCCTCCTCGGCCTGAGTAAGGTCGTCATGGGCGCCGGTCATGTCGGTAAAGTCGGCATCAACGGTTGCCGCCATGCTCTTGAGCGCTTCGTGACACTCCAGGCCGATCGCAGCGCGCTGCTTGGGTTTGAGTTCTGCCCAGGCTGCTGCATACGCATCGATGTCTTGGCGCTTCGCGACGGCCAGAAGGTCCGCGAATACTCCGTCAATTTCCGGCGACGGCGATTTCGGGCCGAACGACACGCCGGCAGCTGCGGCAGTGTTCTCGGACTGCCTGGCGGGCGTGATGTCGATCTCACCGCCGTATGAGTCTTCGAACTCGTCAGGCGTGTAAACGCCAAGGATCACGTCCGGGCAAAACAGTCATGCCCATTTTTTGGTGACGAGGTAGGCGATTTGCTGCTTGGGATCTTCCGCCCAAAGCGTCGAGTTCCGGGTACGGACCTGGGTGAGCAGAAGCTCAAGAGCGCGCGGCTCGTTTTCCCCTTTGAAGGTTGCCCAAACCTTGATCCCGAGGCCTTTTTCGTCGTCAAAGCTCCAGGCTGGGACGCGGTATTTTTTGAACTCACCAGTGTCCTCGTCCTTCTTCGTTTTGCTGGTGACCTCGCGCATCTTCCCGATGACGTTTTCCCAGCTTCCGAACCATTCGAAGTTCAGGCGG
This sequence comes from Pseudomonas sp. SDO55104_S430, assembly GCF_054070595.1. NCBI lineage: Bacteria > Pseudomonadati > Pseudomonadota > Gammaproteobacteria > Pseudomonadales > Pseudomonadaceae > Pseudomonas > Pseudomonas sp. SDO55104_S430. The sequence goes on from NZ_JBSVXG010000001.1 coordinate 42,860, forward strand.
CCTTTGATCGGTGCCTTGGTGGTGATAACTGCGTTGACCAGTTGCACCTCATAGCTCAGTGCGCCGCCGTTGACGATGAACGTCTTCTGCGCAACGGCAAATGGGTTCATCAGGATCATCTATGGCGGAGGAACTCGGCGCCAGGCCCTTCTCGAAGCGGCGATCTGCACACTGATCACCATCGGCCTGATACCAGTCCTCGAGTACTTCGGACTGCCGCAGAACTTAGCTACGGCTGCCGGTGTGTTCATCGGCTTCCTGGGCGTCAAGAAGCTAGCTGACATCGCCGATCGGATTGCCGAAATCAGATTCCCAACCCGTGGGGCGGGGCAGTAACCGCGACACGTTTTATCGAGCCCATAAATTATGTCGCAACACGCGACGAGGAACGCAGCATGGATAACCAGCACAAGAAAATCACCGGCTACCGCGACCTCACCCAGAGCGAAATCGACGGGATGAACTCGATCAGGGCCCTGGAAGCCGATACGGGCGAACTGTTCAAACAAATCAGCCAGATCGAATGTGTCGATCCGCGAATGCTGGCCCTGGTCAAGACCAACCAGCAGCGGGGCTTCATGTGGTTCGTGCGCTCCATTGCCAAGCCCGCCGACCCATTCGACTGAGGCGTCCATGACAACTATCGCCTACAAAGACGGCGTTATTGCCTACGACAATCGCCAGACCCGAAACGATCGGATTGTTTCTGACGATGCCATCAAGCACCAGGTAGTCGACGGGGGTGAGCTTCTTTCTCTCGGGCGCCGTATGTGATGAGAAGGCGTTGATCGCCGCCTACTTCGGCACGCCTTCACAGGCTCCTGTGGAGTGTTCAGGCTATGTCGTCGACGGCGGCAGACTGTTGATGGTCGGTCATGACGACAAAACTGGGATTTGGAAACAGGATCTTGGCCTGTCAAATCCTGACGCCATTGGCAGTGGCTCCCCATATGCCATAGCTGCAATGGACATGGGTACAAGCGCAGAGGATGCGGTGCGAGCCGCGATGAAGCGGGATATCTACACTGGCGGCAAAATCAGAACGATCACCATCAAGCCTGAGTAGATGTGCCGCAGGTGAGTGCGGCACGGATAGGTCACTTCTTGTTGAGCGCAGCCTCAATGATGTCAGCGTATTCGGACAGCTTGCCAAGCTCGGTACCAAGAATTCCGCTCGATGTATTGTTCAGCACGCGAACCGCGATTAGCTCTAGCGCGGCAGAGACTGCGTAGGCGCGCTTCGCCTTTGGGTCTGAAGCTTGTGCATACGATACTGCTTGAAAGTTGACTGTAGTTTTCTCACTCATGAACGACCTTCCTTGCGTTGATTGGATCCCTACCAATACCGGCAACCCGCCATCATTTCAAGCACTGGGTGAACGATGGATAGGCCAAGTCCCCCGGCATCCATGCTCGATATCAGCGAGCTGTCCTACTTCGGTATCCGGCTCAAGCCTGCGCCTGAAGTGTGGGAGTGGCTCCAGGCCGAGATCCTTGCTGACACCGGCAGCATCCATAACGAAGACCATGCGCTCCTGATCGATGCTGACGTCCGGATCATGTGGGCGTCATCATGCTTCGAGAAGCAGGGTAGGACGGTACTCGGCCAAGCCGAACAGGTGGCGTTCCGCGCCGGCGGCTGGCAGAAAGCCCGAATTGAGCAACAGATGCGTGATTGGTTCGGTGAAGTGCCGGCCTTCATCATCACTCTGGCCGCCGACTATTGGTCACAGTGCAGCGACCTTGAGTTCTGCTCACTGATCGAACATGAGCTGTATCAACTGGCTCACGCGACCGACAAGTACGGTCAACCAGCCTTCACCCAAGAAGGCGCACCGAAGATCAAGCTGCAAGGCCATGACGTGGAAGAGTTTGTCGGCGTGGTTCGCCGCTACGGTGCGAGCCCTGATGTTCAAGCGTTGGTGGATGCAGCAAACAGTCCTGCTGAAGTGGGGAAGTTGAACATTGCGAGGGCCTGCGGAACCTGTCTGCTCAAGTCGGCCTGACTCTTGACAGGCCTAGACGGATAAAGAATTTATGGCAGCCTTGAAAAATGAGGTTAAGAGCTCATCGTTCAGGCCTTGGCGTGCTTTGACACACATTCGCAGGTTGTGGAGGCCGTCAAGAACGAATACGGGATTGTGGTGGGCCGCCAACAGGTGGAGACACACGATCCCACCAAGGCTGCTGGCAAAGGCCTGGCCAAGCGCTGGGTGACGCTGTTCGAAGACACCCGCAAGCGATTCCGCGAAGAGACGGCCGAGATCCCAATCGCCAATCGTGCCTTCCGCTTGCGCGCCATGAACCGGTTCGTCGAACGTGCTGAGACGATGAAGAACATCGGCTTAGCGATGCAGATCCTGGAACAGGCCGCGAAGGAAGTCGGCGACGTTTACGTCAACCGGCTGAAGAAAGTCGACGACGAGGGTGAGCCCATTGTCCCGACCTCTGTAACGGTTCAAGTGATCAACGCGAGGAAGCCGGATGCCGAGCCTGAATGTTCCGCAGGCTGACTTCCTTCTGCTCCCTCACAAATTCCGTGGCTTCGTTGCTGGGTTTGGCTCTGGTAAGACCTGGGTGGGGGGCGCGGCGCTCTGCAAGCACGTGTGGGAATGGCCGGGGATCAATTCGGGCTACTTCGCCCCGACCTATCCGCAGATCCGCGACATCTTCTTTCCAACCATCGAGGAAGTTGCCTACGACTGGGGCCTGAAGGTCAAGACTAAGGAGAGCGACAAGGAAGTCGATTTCTACAGCGGAAAACAGTACCGCAGCACAACGATCTGCCGCTCGATGGAGAAGCCGCAGACCATCGTCGGCTTCAAGATCGGTCACGCCCTGGTCGACGAACTCGATGTGTTGCCCTCACTGAAGGCGCAGCAGGCTTGGCGCAAGATCATCGCTCGGATGCGCTACAACGTGTCCGGGCTGAAGAACGGCGTGGATGTGACGACGACCCCGGAAGGGTTCAAGTTCGTCTACCAGCAGTTCGTGAAGCAGATTCGAGAGAAGCCAGCGCTCAAGGATATGTACGGCCTGGTGCAGGCGAGCACCTTCGACAACGAGCTGAACCTGCCCGACGACTACATCCCATCGTTGATGGAGTCGTATCCCGAGCAACTGATCCGCGCTTACCTGAATGGTCAGTTCGTTAACCTGACGTCCGGGTCGATCTACCACGCTTACGATCGAAAGCTGAATCAGGGCTTCGATACCGTTCAGGCGGGTGAGCCGCTGTTCATCGGCATGGACTTCAACGTCGGCAAGATGGCGGCAATCAGCCACGTTAAGCGTGACCAAGGGCTGCCGCGTGCGGTGAATGAGCTGCTGGACGGCTACGACACGCCAGACATGATTCGCCGTATCAAAGAGCGCTACTGGGAGCACACCGGCAACGATTTCCGGAAAACCTGCGAGATCCGGATCTACCCGGACGCCTCCGGCGACTCTCGCAAATCGGTCAATGCAAGCGTCACCGACATCGCCATGCTCAAGCAGGCGGGGTTCACGGTCATTGCGCCGGCGGCCAACCCGCCCGTCAAGGATCGAATCAATGCTATGAACGCCATGTTCTGCAATGCGCAGGGCGAGCGGCGTTACCTGGTCAACCCGTTCACCTGCCCGACTTACGCCGATGGCCTGGAGCAACAGATCAGCAACCTGGATTCGAAGACGACCAGCCAGTGCCGGACGCTCGATAAGCGCCGATTCAAACTGACTGAAGGACCACGGCCGCCGATCCACATCAACTGTCGTTCGACGGTGGTGGCGGTGACCCGTTTCAGCGCCTTGTTCGCCAAAGACGCCACCCGAGCATCCATCGGCGATGGTGGCGCCCAGCAGGTGAGGACGGACCTGAGCTATTACGACTGGCTCAAGCAGCAGCCGGCGGCGTTTCAGGACAAAGCCATCGGCCCGGTCCGGGCGAAGCTGTTCCGCGAAGTTGGATTGACCGTCGAGAGATTCGCCGAACTACAGCTTGATCGCAATTTTTCACCTCTGACTCTTGTGCAGATGAAGGCACTTGAACCGCTGGTGTTCGAGCGAGCGTTCGGATGAGATTATTGATTTTGGCAGGCGATTTTCTGTGCCTGAAACTTTTTCATGTATTCGTCATACTTAGTGAGGATCCCGCTAATTCGGTCTTGTGAATCAGCCATTATTTTGACCTGCTCTTCAGTGGTCGTAGCTCGCATGTTTTCTATGATTACGTTGCCAAAATTAATGGACGCGAAGCCAACGTCTGCGGGGACGTAGGCAAGCAAACTGTATGAGTGCGTCACAACTGGTTCAGCAATTTCCAAGAATACTGCGCGAGAGTGCGTCGGATCCGCTATGCGCCCAAGCATGGTTCCGACTGCTTTGAAAAAAGGCTCTGCGTGTTCTCGGATTTTTGTTTCTTGGGTGTCAATCCTTGCTAAGCAACTGATAACCATCGCTTGCTTCGTGGATTCACGATTGGAGTACCAAGTCAAACCCGAGCCAACAATTGCGACCCAGGCAGCGATCATCGCGATAGTGAATGGAGAGCTCCATACAGATACGTTTTCTACTGATTTAGGTTCGTTTGAATTTTTCATTTCTTTCTGCTGATTTTTCACAGGATTCTCGACGCCGTTTTGGAATCCCTTTAACGGCCGAGATCTCAATCAATTGAGCATTTCTAGTTAGCCCAGCAAATGTTGGGTTCTATATCCGATTTCCTGCATCGGGCCGAAAGCCAAGGTGCAGCAAATCATGGTTTTCTTTGATCGGCACGCCGGATCGAAAGCCTTTCTCTGGACGACCCCGGATCGAAAGCCTTTCTCTGGACGACCCCGTTGGGCGAACTCGGCCTATTCACCTGTAAAAATCCCGTACCCACACCCGTGGGAGGCGGGGTGTTCAAGCTCACGGCCACTTTTGACCGTGCTTTCCAGCCATAAGGGGCAACCATGCCGCTGATCAGTGACATCCAAGTGCTTGAGCCTGGCAGCGAAGTGCTGCTCTTGAATTGGACGGTACGGACGACGGCGCTGACGTTTTGCGCTTTCACGGGTATGCCATTCCCCATACATCGGAAGAGCTGATCACCGCGCGACCTGGCCATGTGTGAAGCGACTGCGCTGCCGTGGCACATTCTGAGTTGGCCGGAGGGTGGCCTGCGGACTGTGGTGCCGACTGGTGATGTTCCGCTGTTGAAGCGCCCATTCGTGCACGGCGCCTGGAACTGCTGGCAAGTATGTGCCGGTTGGTACAAACGCGAGTGGGGGCTGGAGTTCGAAGCCTTCACGCGCACCGACGGCTGGTGGGAGAGCAAGGACAGCATCAGTTTGTACGAAGCGAACTACGAGGCCACCGGCTTCTGCCGGGTCGACCAGCCGCAGCGCGGCGACATGATAGTGATGGAGGTGGGCCGGACTATTCACCCGAACCATGCCGGGATCTTTCTCGGCGCTGATCCAGCGCTGCCCGGTGAGGATGCGGCCACCTTCGGCCCCGGCCCTTTCCTGCTGCACCACCTGTACGGCAGGCCTTCGGAAATCACTGTGTTCGGCGGGCTATGGCTTGATCGGTCGCGCCTGATCCTCAGGCACAAAGATGCACAATCAACGAAATGATGCGGCAGGGCCGCTGGAGAGAGTTATGAATCAGCCATTTGTGGTTGCTGAAGATGGACGAGCTTTCATCAACGAGTCGGAAATTCTGAAATCCCAAATGGTTGCCTCGGCTGTCGGTGTTTCTTTGCCGCCTGACTTTGCGGTAAATTTGCGGTAAAGGCTCCAGAGAAATCCGACCTACTTGAGCGCCGGCTTGCTCGTCTGGAAAAAGAGCTTGGCCTTGATCCTATTTGTGCTGATTAAAGACTGCGGAAATTCGGGCCGTATCGGGACGGGACGGCCCGGTGCTCGGCATGGTTTTCGCCACTTCTAACGCGAATACGCGTGCCGCCTCAATACCCTCAGGTCCCTGAGCTGCTCGAAGCTGGCTTATTAGTCCGGCCAATATGCAGCTTATTGTTGTTATGTCACCGCCATGAGAATTGATTACTTCGATGAGCCTCTGTTCGTTTGACACATTGACCTCCGGGTCATAAGCGCGCCGAATTTGGCGCAATCCCAGTCCTTGGGCTTGCAGGCAAAGGACTGGGGTATCAGTCAGTTAACGTTTTCCTCCTCAGGCTCGCACGCAGCGTCGATGTATTCTTGAAGCTGTCTTGCGAAATCGGGGTTGGCGGGATGATTTTTGATATCAAGTGTGAAGGTTCCCTTCTTTTTTGCAGACGTGTGAATGTCCACGAAGACACCGCCGACGATGTACTGAGTACCGTACTGAAGAGGCTTGTCACCTTCATATTTTTTATCAGTTCTGATGAAGTTTAAAACCCCAAACAGGAATTTGCTGTCTATGCGCATTGCAATGTTTCCTTAACGTAAGTCAATCCTAGCCACTGGTCCGGCGTAGAGTCATAACGCTACTATCTCTGGATCCACCTTATCCACTGGGATTTCATCCACGCTGGATGCCCGACCAGGTCGGTGCTACATTCGCTTCTCCAATAGCGAAGGAGTCGCAACATGGCAGTGAAGACATTTGTGTTCAGCCTCAAGACGAAGAGCGGTAGCGGCATGAGTAACGTGCTTCAGAACGGCACAGACCAGAGGGACGCTGAGCGCAAGATTCTGGAGAAATATCCTGGCGCAACCATTTGGGAAGTCCGCCAGCAGTGACAGGAAAGCCCAGCCAACCGCTGGGCTTTTTCGTTTCTACTATCCCGGTGGTATCTTGCAGCCTTTCCCACAGGAGTGACCTGCATGAAATTTATCGTAGGAGCGGTGGCGCTGGCGTTGCTGGCGGGGTGCGCGACGTCGCCTGTCCCATCTGATAAAGCGGATCCCGTCCCGAGCTCCAGATTGTTCGCAAATCAAAAGCCAGAGTTTGGTGCTGCGATCCTCATTGTGACAAGAGACAAGGGTTTCGTCGGTAGCGCCTGCAATACCACCATCAGCATCGATGGTCGTAAGTCCGCAGAGATTGGGACGGGCGAGACTGCCAAATTTTTCGTCGCTGGTGGCGATCACATTATTTCAGCGGCCTCGTGCGGTAGTGGATTGAAAGAGCGCGAGGCGACGGTCAAGCAGGGGAGCACGAAGCGATTTCGGGTATCCATAGATTCAGCGATGAGCATGGATTTATCGCCAACTACATATTGAATTGAGCCGCCTCCGGGCGGTTTTTTTACGTCCGGGGATTGAGATGCAAAGCGGAACAATGAGCACTGGAGTCATGACCACCATCGATCTGGGTGGAGTTCTCGGAAAAAAGTTTTTCCGGTCGAAAGATTTCTTCCTCGAAACCGGAAGTGCCTGGGAGGTTTTCAAAGCACTCAGGGCCACGGTTGAAGGATTCACAGAAGAAGTTGCCCGGCTCGATAGCGCAGGAATGAGGTTTGCGATCATTTGTAACGGTAAAAACGTGGGCGAGAAAGATTTCGATTTTTGGGGGGGGGGGGTGCGCAAATTGAAGATCGTCCCCGTGATCTCCGGCAGCAAGCGGGTCGGGGTCCCGCTGCAGGATGGCTTCGGCGTGCATCTCGACCAGAGTGAAGATCTTCTCACTGGCCTCGCGCAGTTGCAGGTTCAATTCCTCGAATTCGTTCTCGTACATCCGGAGCTGGTGCCGGCAGGTTTTGAGCGGGGTAGGGCAACCGAGCCAGTCGTCGGTGTTTTCTATTTCGAGCGGGTCCATTGGTGGGCTTTACTGATACTGTTGTTATATACAGTGATCCAGGCGGGCGGATTGAGCGAGGGTGAGTTGACGAATTGCAGGATCTGGATTTGTCAGCGGTCGGCAGGAGGCCGAAAAGAGGTAGTGGAGCCTGTCTAAAACTACCTCGACCTGTCCCGGATTCATTAGCCCGAAAGGCGCCTAAGTCGGGTCAGGGTTTTAGACAGTCGCCAATGCATACTGTTGGAATAAAAGCCCCGCGAGCCATTTCCCGAAGTACTGCTGCATCATCGGCGTGTGGTCACCTTGACTTGGCATGGGTCAAGACCGCACCCAGGGCTCCAAGCTGTAGCCAAGCTTCGACAATTGATCGCGACTGTGCTCGAGTACAAACGCCAGGCGGGTGGGGTCGGATAGCTCTCGCCAGAGAAGGTCTGGTTGGGTGATGAGCGGCACGTCTGCAGCACTGAAGACTCGGAATCGGATCCGGTTACCGTAATCCCACTGCTCAGCCACGCAGCGTAGCGGGCTGAAAGCCGACTGTATGGTGTGGATGATCTCTTCTGCCGAAAGGGGTGGGGTCGACATGCGTGCGTCTCGACTGATTGCCTGATTTCACCCGACAAACGGGCGCGATGCTCGTACCACGTTTTGTACCAATGACCGTGTAAAGCAGGTAAAAACCGGGTGCGCCTAAGTAAGCAATTGCCCGATTTCATTGACTATTCCTACTTTGCCTTACCCCTTGAGAATCGCGGTGTAATTGTTTTCTTGCGGATTTTCAGCTGGGAAGGACGCTGGTACAGCGTAGGTAACGTCAGCATGATCCTGCGGATGACATTCAGCATGATAACGAATGATTTCCTCAACCAACTCGAGACCAGTTACAGGGCCGGGCGTAAACAGACTGACGCTTGCTCTTACCGCGGCCAAAATGTCTTCGACGGGCCGGCTGACATCTAGTTCATCCTCGTCCACCCAGACCCCATGTTGCATCCTTTTGATATAGATGTTCGCTGTAGGCACCAGCGAAATACGTCTCAAAACCTCGCGCAGGCACACACCCTCCACTACATAGCCTTCTAGATTTTCCATGGTGGCTTTCAGATTCAGGTAGTCGATGTGGTCTACATACCCGCCCATTTTCTTCTCCAGGAAGGAGTCCAAGCTGATACATGGAAGCCCGAGAGCTTCGGAGACCGCTTGTGCCAGCGTCGACTTGCCTGCACCGTCTTTTCCATCAATTCCGATGCGTATCATATTCGTCGCTCGGATTGCGTCGATCACTTCCTGTGGGTTTATGCAGTCCGTCATGAGTGCATCCCTGGGGGCGATACTGGTAGGTTAAATGCTTGACGTCGTAAGGTTAGCAGGAGATGCGATGGTCGCCCCACGGCATTCTCGGGTTGGACGGGATCTCCGACTGATGAAGGTATGCAGCATTGCATAATCCGACCCTCGGGAGGGCCGACAAAGGCGCGTGTTGCCGTCCGAATTCCCCCCTATTTTCGGGCCGCAATTATTTCAACGCATGCGGAAACATTGGGCTGCATGGCAGCTATTTACCCACGATTGCGAACCAAAAAATCTATCGCAAGCCGCAGCGTGATTGATTTCCTCTCGGGACTTAAATTCCCCCGCTCGTAAGGGCGTGCCGGTTCGATTACGGCTTCGGGCACCATCTAAAATCAAGGGTTTGCGAGCGAAAGCTGATGCAAACCCTTGTTCGTTTCTGATCTGCAAATTTCAAGTTGTTCCAAAAAATCTACGTTGCAAAGCAGGACGGCTTCCCCGGCCCCAGAAATATTCTGCGCCGTTGCGTGGCTGATATTGTTGCGTCGTCTCCAATACCACTAACTGCGTAGAGCTACACTTTTGGGCGTTACTGTTGAGTGAGGGCTATCGACATGAAAACGCATCGTGTTGTTGGTATCACCGGAATGATGTTTTTGGTGGGTTTTGCATCGTACAGTTTCGGGGCTCAGCAAGCGCCAGTCCCCTCCAACGCGAAGACGTTGGCCAATGCCGAAGTGCAGCAAGCTTTAGTTGGGAAAAAGATCAATAGCCGCCTGAGCAACGGGACGCCGTATTCTCTGACATTTAATGCAGATGGCACTGATATCTACAAAGAATCAGGTAAGGATCCTGCAAAGGAAAAATGGACTCTGGAGAACGGAGTGGTGTGTTTGATCGCACCCGGGTGGCCTACCGACTGCAGTCAAGTGAAGCAGGCCAATGGTGAACTATGGTTCGTTAAACCAGAGGATGGCACTGTGAGGTATCACTTCACTGTCAGTAACTAGCAATTACATAAATCTGGCGCTTCGAAATGCGACTCTGAAGCGCCCCGCACCCATCACTCACACGCCGTGCTAACAGCCTTCTCGGCGCGCTGGATTTCCTGTTTGACGTCGGTGGTGATGCGCTGCTCTTTGCGCTGTTGACCGAGGAAGGGTTGTTCGCCTCGGGACTTCACTTCTGCATCGGTTGCCGCGACCTTGGCTTCGACGGTGGCGGAGTGTTCCGAAATGACGGCTTCCACCTCTTCCTTGGTGTTGGCGGTATCCAGAGCGTGGATGAGTTTGCCGACGTCGTCTTTTTCTGCTTCGGCGTAACCTTCGACGGACAAACCGGCGGCCATGGCGCGAGCCTGGATCTCTACGCCTTTGAGATGTTCCTGGGCCACATGGCAAAGCTCATCCTGTCGCCGGCTCTTGCTGTCCTGCCATGTACTGAATCCGTAACCCAGGCCACACGCACAGGTCATAAGCACGGCAGCGCCAATCAATCTGCCTTTCACGTTCACATACTCTTGAAAGAGGAGAGAGGAGATCGTTCGATTCGGTTTTAGAGTGGAAAGACTAGCTTAGTATGCACCCGAAGGTTACCGGATATGTTTCAGGCAGGGAAAAAGCTCCCCCGCAAATGCAGGCGATCCCAAGTGACCCCCCTGATTGGCAATCAGAGGCTGTTCAGCCTTCGCCTTGTTGTTTCCCCTCTTGCCCCGAGCTGCTGGAGGATTCTGCTTCCTTCTTTTGAGATTGCGCATCGGTACCCGAGTTGGACCCTGCCGCTTCCTCGCCTTTTTTGTTGGCTTTGTCCTCTTTGGACTCGGCGCCCTGGGCCTGGTTGAGCCCCGGAATGGCGGCAGGTGGCACGACGGATCCCTGGGAGGAGGTTTCGGCCGCCAATGCAGGGACCGAGGCGCTCGACAGCAGGCCTACCAGGGTAAGAGCAGTTATTGATCTGTTCATCATCTCAGTCTTCCACGCGCAGGGAGGGTATAGCGTTGGAAGGATGGGGATGGGAAAGGTGCCGGTCACCGGACAAGCGGAAGACCGCAGGAGCGAGCTGTCTCGCTCCTGCGGTCTTTTCAGACGTATCGGTCCAGCCCGGCCTTGCGCCGTTCGTTGCCGTCGGGGTTGCCGCTGTTGATCAATCGCCTTTCCAGCAAGATGTTTTGCAACGCTTCACGATCCAGCGGGTCGAGTTGATGCTCTCGCTCCTTGAGTTCGAGCAGAATCGGGCTGGACCATCGGCGGTAGGTTTGCTCGGCATTACGAATGGATGACATCGCTTCCTCCTTATCAGGCTCCTGCCAATAAAGGCGCCGCAGTTGAATACGGAAAAGACCCTAGTCGAGGAAACCGGTTGTCGCCATGCAGCCCGTCGGCACTTGTTACTGCTGGCTCCAGACCCCTGACGTAGCCGTACGCTGGACATAATCTGTAAAGCTTCTCGCTGGTCGCCCCAACGCGCGCTGCACGCCATCGGCAACGGGTGTGTTGCGACCATCGAGAACCGTCGTAAACAAATACAACACCAGATCAGTCACCTCGGCCGGCATGTGCTCCTGTTTCAGCGCCTGTTCATAAGCTTCTGACGACACTGTGACAAAACGGATATCGCGCCGGGTTGCACGGGCAATTTCGGCGACCGCCTCAGCAAAGGTCAGCGCCTGAGGGCCAGTGAGTTCGTAGAGCTGGCCGCTGTGGCCAGGTTGTGTCAGCGCAGCGACTGCGATTTCGGCGATGTCTTCCACGTCGACAAAAGGCTCGGCGATATCGCCGACAGGCAGTACGAGTTCACCTTGCAGGATGGGTTCAAGGAAATGCGCCTCGCTGAAATTCTGGCAAAACCAGCTGGCTCGCAGGATGGTCCAGTCGACACCGCTGTTTTGCACGACGCGCTCGGCCTGTTCCGCCTCTGTTTCGCCACGACCCGATAGCAGGACCAGCTTGCCGACGCCGCTTTGCACCGCCTGCCGGGTGAATGCCTGGATCGTCTCCAGGGCGCCGGGTACGGCGAGATCCGGTTGAAAGGAGATGTACGCCGCCTGAACGCCGTCGAGGGCTGCGGCCCAGGTCGAACGGTCCTCCCAGTCAAAGGAAGGCGTTGCACTGCGCGAGCCGAGGCGCACGTTATGGCCGCTCGCCTCAAGTTGCTGAGCGATTCGCCGGCCGGTTTTGCCGTAGGCACCGAGAACCAGGGTCGTTTGTTGATGGCTGTTCATCGCGTTCATCTCCCTCAGTAATGTGAGTATTCCTCACGTTTAAAAATATGATAGACCCTCATGTTTTGACGTCAATTGAGGACCAACACAACCCGACGGACGGGTGCGGGCTATTGGGCGCATTGAAGGCGAGTGCTAAGGTGAGTCAATGTCATGTTTCAGATCGGGGAAGCAACGTCGTGCCGAAGAAGACCAATGGAGTACTCGAACAGCCCCTCGAGCCGACTCGCCGCAATCCCACGCAGCAACGCAGCCGCGAACGTCAGGAACGCATCCTTGGCGTGGCGACGGACTTGATCGCGACCAAGGGCAGCGATCAGCTGAAAATGAGTGAAATCGCCGAGCGTTCGGGGATTTCCATTGGATCGCTGTATCAATACTTCCCCGATAAAAGCTCGGTGATCCAGACCCTGGCCGAGCGTTACAACACCGAATGCCGTTGCTGCATTGAACAGGCTTTGGGCGCGGTAGAGGATGCACAGGGGCTGCAATCGGCTTTTTCAGACCTGCTGGATCAGTACTACGAAATCGTGCTGGCGACACCGGCGATGCGGGATATCTGGTGCGGCATGCAGGCCGACAAACAGCTGTTGTCGCTGGAGCTTGCGGAGAGCCGCGAAGCCGGCGATGTGCTGGCCGAGGCGATGCTGCGGGTATACCCGCATTGTGACCCGCAGAAGGTTCGCCAGTCGGCGTTTCTGATCTGGCATCTGGGGGAGGCGACCGTGCGCCTGGCCATCTCCTGTGAACCGCAGGAAGGGCGAGGATTGGTCGAAACGCTCAAGCGCATGTCCCTGCGCGAAATCATGCAGCCGCCTGCTTGAGCAAATCACCTGACTTTCCAGCTACCGCCGCCGGTTTCGCAATCGATCTTGGCTTGCGCCAGATTTTCCGCGTTGTAGTAGAACGTCGAGATTTGCGCATTGGCCGGAATGTTCAGCGACTTGCTGTTCTTGTCCTTGCTGGTGGACTGGGGATTGGCCAGTGATTCGGGCGTGATCTTACCCATACACGTGGCTTTGTACTGGTCACCGCATTGCGGGACTTTTCTCTTGGTGTTGCTGAGCATTTCCCTACTTTCGTTGCTGCATGACCAGTCGATGGCATCCACCGGCATGTTTTCGTATTCGTAGCAGGTGTGGGATTCGATCACCGGCACTGAAGGACTTTGGGAGCGGGTGATGACATCGCAGCCCTGGGCCAGTGCCAGAGTGGGGCTCAGGCTGGCGATCAAAAGTACAAGCAGAGATTTGAGGTTCATGTTGATGTCCTCTCCTGTAACCCGGCACCACAAAGACGGGCGGGCCTACAGGTTTGGAAAAACAATCGGCAGCGTCGTTCAATCCTTTTTCCAGATGCAAACATCCGGCGGCCGGGGTGATCGGCCGCCGGATGCTGTCAGTTACACGAAGGGCTGGCCGCTGAAACCGCGGGGGAGTCTTTGCAGGCCGGGCATGGCCACCATTCGCTCGGTCCAAGCCTGGCGCCAGTCGGTCGCGGTTGGGGTGAGTCTGGCTTTGCGGGCGGCGCGTCGGGCGGCGTTGCGCTGGGTCTTGCGCGCGTCTTTGTAGGCGTCGGTGTTGCGACAGCTTCTGCATTTGACCCGGTTCAGTTCACGGGTTGAAACGAGGTTGTTGCCTTTGTGACCGCAGGCCAGGTGCCCGCTGACTTTGAAGTGGGTAACCATCGGGACGTCTCCTCGTGACGTGTGATCGTTGGACCCCACGAGGCTGGCGACGTTCGTCAGTGGAATTCGAAGAAAAAAAATCCCAGCACGGGGCTGGGCTGTTTTACATCGCAAAGAGTGGTCAAAGGGCAGGCAGACACGGGCTGGCTGACGAAGTGTCGTCAGTCACGCCTGCGGTGTCGTACCGTTTCGTTGCAGCAAAGGCTCATCTGAACCGTGGCAGCGGCCGGTCGACAGGTTTGAGTGCCGACAGGGTGTTGCGGATCAGGGGAGTATCCTTTTCGATGTCGTTCAGGCGATCGCGAATTCGCAGGGCGGTCGGATGTCCGCCTTGGTGATCGACCCAATCGGCGATTTCCTTGCAGGCTGCTGCCAGGCGAACCTGACGGGAATCGAGCAAGGTGAGCAGGGTGGTGATGGACTCTTTTTCGGACATGGGAAGCACCTCCGTTGAGGACACCTGAGGGCAGTAAAAAGCCCGCTTGGGGCGAGCTTGCTACCGATTGAAGCTGAAAACCTCAGCTTTCCTCAGTATAGACCCGTAGCAGGCACGTCAAGGCTCCTCAGCCTTGGCGGGCCGTTACCTGTGATCTGGCATTCAGCTGGCGGCAGGCGCGCTGCGCATCTTCTTCAAGTTCAAAGCCGTCTCCGAGATAGCCGTTGGTGCGGGTATCGTAGATGCGGTACCAGACAGCGGCATCAGGGGGTGGGTGACCGGTTTCACCGGCCCGGCGGCCATGGATGATGATTTTGTTGCAGCGCTTGACGACAAAAATGTCTTCCATGGCTTCACCGCAGCTGATTCATGTACAGATCAACTATAGAAGTCATTTGTAATCGTGCAAAAAATAGACAGGTCAACTCGTCGGTTCTGACGCCAGTTTCTCCAGCAACATCGCCAGCGCGACTTCCTCGGCGCGTAAGCCCTTGCGCACCCGCGGCCGTGGCAGTTCGGCCAACTGTCCCAGCGGAAAACCCTCGAGTACTGCCGGATGGATATAGCATTTGCGGCACACGGCCGGAGTGTTGCCCAGTTGCCTGGAGACGTCTTTTACCATCTCCACCACCTGCCGCTTCGCTTCCGATTCAGGTTGCCATTGCAGCTCACGCAGCACCGAAAGTGCCAAGGCGCTACCGGCCCAGGTTCGATAGTCCTTGGCGGTGAAATCGGCACCGGTCAGGGTTTTCAGGTAGGCGTTGACGTCAGCAGAAGTGACGCTGTGTCGCTCGCCGTCCTCGTCGAGGTATTGAAAGAGGTCTTGCCCGGGGATTTCCTGACAGCGTTTGACTATCCGCGCCAGGCGGCGGTCTTTCACTGTGATTTGATGTTCGACGCCACTCTTGCCGCGAAACTGAAACTTGATCGCACTGCCGTTGATCTCGACATGACGATCGCGCAGGGTGGTCAGTCCGTAGGACCGGTTTTCCTTGGCGTATTGAGCGTTGCCGACGCGAATCAGCGTCGCATCGAGTAGCGTGATTACGGTGGCCATGACCTTATCGCGGCTGAAACTCGGCTCTGCCAACAGGGCTTCCAGCTTTTTACGCAATTTGGGCAGCGCCAGGCCGAAATCCCGCAGACGCGAGTATTTGTCGCCATCGCGCACTTCCCGCCAGCGTGGGTGATAGCGGTACTGTTTGCGGCCGCGCGCGTCTCGTCCGGTGGCCTGCAGGTGCCCGCGCGGGTCGGCGCAGATCCACACGTCGGCGTAGGCGGGCGGCACGGCCAGTGCGTTGATGCGCTGAACTTCTTGCTGATCAGTAATGCGTTGGCCGGCGGGATCGAAGTACTGGAACTTGCCCCGCAGTTTCTTGCGGGTGATGCCGGGCAGCGTGTCATCGACGTAATGCAGATCGGGCGGCAGTGCATCAGGCATGGCAATTGTCCTTGGCGTGGAGTCAGGGGCCGTTAAAGCCATTGACCCCACGCCTTGGCGGTCGTGCCAATGACTTTTAAGCCAGCACGGCCACTGCCTTGATCTGCGCCCAAAGCGGTTGACCGGGCTGCACCTTGAGCTGGTCGCGGGAGAAGCGGGTGATGCGCGCCAACAGCGGTGTTCCCGCCACATCAAGGCGCAGCAGCACGTGGGCGGCGTTATCGGCCGCCATCTCGCTGACCACGGTTACCGGCAGGCGATTGAGGATGCTGCTGTGTTCGGCGTTGTGCAGGCTCAGGCTGACATCTCGCGCCTGAACCTTGCAGCGCAATGTCTGACCCGGCGCCATCGGTGTATGAGCCACGCGCAGGTTCAGGTCGGTGTCGGGCAATTGCACGGTCAGCAGCTGGTAGTCGGCGTCGTAGTGGCTGACGCGACCCTCGATCACCACGCCGGCGTCATCGCCCATGGCCAGTGGCAGATCGAGACGCGCCAGGGTCTGGCCGACAGGGCCGCTGGCCAAAGCCTTGCCTTCGCTGAGCAGTACGATGTGGTCGGCCAACCGCGCCACCTCATCCTGGGAGTGGCTGACGTACAACACCGGAATATCCAGTTCGTCGTGCAGGCGCTGCAGGTAAGGCAGGATCTCGCTTTTGCGCTTGGAGTCCAGCGCCGCCAGCGGCTCGTCCATCAGCAACAGTTTCGGGCTGGTGAGCAGGGCGCGGGCGATGCCGATGCGCTGCCGCTCGCCGCCGGACAGGTGCTGCGGATGACGATCAAGCAGATGGCCGATACCCAGCAGTTCGGTGGCGTGGGCCATGTCGACACGACGCTGGTTTTTGGGGATGCGCTTGAGGCCGAACTCCAGGTTCGCCAACACCGACAGATGCGTAAACAGACTGGCTTCCTGAAACACATAACCCAAGGCGCGCTTGTGCGGCGGGACGAAAATCTGCCGTTCGCTGTCTTGCCAGACCTCGTCATTGACCTGGATGAATCCCTGTTCGGCGCGTTCAAGTCCTGCGATGCAACGCAGGCAGGTGGTCTTGCCTGAGCCGGAGTGGCCGAACAATGCGGTGACGCCGCGACCGGGCAACTGCAGGTCGACATCCAGGGCAAAGCCTGAATAGCTCAATTTCAAGCGTGTTTGAATCATCGATCAGCTCCAGCCCGCTTTGGTTTTGCGACTGGAGTACAACGCCAGCAACACCGCGAAGGAGAACACCAGCATCGCCCCGGCCAGCCAATGGGCCTGGGCGTATTCCATGGCTTCGACGTGATCGTAGATCTGCACCGAGACCACGCGGGTTTTGTCGGGGATGTTGCCGCCGATCATCAGCACCACGCCAAACTCACCCACGGTATGGGCAAAACCGAGGATCGCGGCGGTGATGAAGCCGGGACGGGCCAGCGGCAGGGTCACGCTGAAAAAGGTGTCCCAAGGATTGGCGCGCAAGGTGGCGGCCACTTCCAGCGGGCGGGTGCCGATGGCGGAAAAAGCGTTTTGCAGCGGCTGGACCACGAACGGCATCGAGTACAGCACCGAGCCGATCACCAATCCTGCAAAACTGAAAGTGAGAGTGCCGAGCCCCAGTGACTGGGTGAACTGACCGATGAACCCGTGGGGGCCGAGGGCCAGCAACAGATAGAAGCCAATCACCGTGGGCGGCAGGACCAGGGGCAGGGCGACGATCGCCCCGACCGGACCGCGCAACCAGGATCGGGTGCGCGACAGCCACAACGCCAGCGGAGTACCGATCACCAACAGGATGACGGTCGTCAGGGACGCCAGTTTCAGGGTCAGCCAGATGGCGGAAAAATCGGCACTCGTCAGGGTCATTTAGAGCTGGTAACCGTAGGATTTGATGACGGCGGCGGCTTTCGGGCCCTTGAGGTAGTCAACCAGCGCCTTGGCTGCCGGGTTGTCCTTGCCCTTGTTGAGGATCACCGCGTCCTGTTTGATCGGGTCGTGCATGTCGGCTGGAACGATCCAGGCCGAGCCGCTGCTGACTTTGCCGTCTTTGTAGATCTGCGACAAGGCGACGAAGCCCAGTTCGGCGTTGCCGGTGGACACGAATTGGAAGGCCTGGGTGATGTTCTGGCCTTCAACGATCTTGCCCTTGACCTTGTCGGTCAGGCCCAGCTTGGCCAGGACCTGGGTCGCCGCCAGGCCATAAGGCGCGGCTTTCGGGTTGGCGATGGACAGGTGCTGGTACTGGTTGTCGCTCAGCACTTTGCCCTTGGGATCGACGTA
The DNA here is from genome assembly GCF_054070595.1 of Pseudomonas sp. SDO55104_S430. Lineage (NCBI taxonomy): Bacteria > Pseudomonadati > Pseudomonadota > Gammaproteobacteria > Pseudomonadales > Pseudomonadaceae > Pseudomonas > Pseudomonas sp. SDO55104_S430. The sequence goes on from NZ_JBSVXG010000001.1 coordinate 60,898, forward strand.
ACCTTCCTTGGCCGACCACAGTGCCAGGGTGCCGATGGCGTAGGTGAAGCGCGAGCCCTTGACGGTGTCGCCTTCCTTCTCGAGTTTTTCCGGGGTGGTGTCATCCGCCGAGAGGAAAACTTCGAACGGCGCGCCGTTCTTGATCTGGGTGTAGAACTGACCGGTTGCGCCGAACGAAGTCACCAGCTTGTGGCCGGTGTCTTTTTCGAAGTCGGCGGCGATCGCCTGGATCGGCGCGGTGAAGTTGGCGGCGACAGCGACCTGGACTTCATCGGCCTGGGCGGAGCCGAAAGCGAGTACAGAGAGAAGGGTGGCGAGGCAACCAGGGGCAAAACGTGAGGCACGAATGGTCATGAAACGGCTCCGTTCTAAGCAGGTGTTACGAGGGGGTGGTTCGTTATATAACGGAATATATAGCGAAATGCCTGCAAACGGAATGGACTGTTTTGCTTACGGTACATGCGGTTGATTGTGGCGAGGGGGCTTGCCCCCGTTGGGTCGCGAAGCGGCCCCAAAAAATGGGACTGTTGCGCAGCCCAACGGGGCGGTGCGACGTTTCGACAAGCCCCCTCGCCACAGTTACAGCGCACACTACAGGCCATCGTAGGTCAGATAGTGGTTGCGCATTTAGCGGCGAGTCAACCTGGCCAACCCATCCTCAGCCAACCGCCGTGTCAATTCTTCACTCGTCATCTCAGCGCCCAGGGTAAACGCCTGTCCGGCCCACAGGTTGCTGAAATCCGCTTCCCCCTTGGCCCGCAGCGGCATCAGCGCACCACCCGCCAGGGGGAACGCTGGCGCCTTGTCGCTGATCGGCCCAAGCTCGCGCATGACCCGGTTGAGAATCCCCCGCGCCGGGCGACCGGTGAACAGGTTGGTCACGGCAGTCTGGCTGGCCTGGGCCGTGCGCAGTGCCTTGTGGTGCGAGGCGCTGACCTTGGCTTCCGGAGTGAACAGATAAGCCGTCCCCACCTGCACCGCCGAAGCTCCCAGCATGAACGCCGCCGCGACTCCGCGACCGTCGCTGATGCCACCTGCGGCTATCACCGGCACCTTCACCGCGTCCACAACCTGTGGCACCAGGGCGAAGGTGCCGATCTGACTGCTCAAGTCATCACTGAGAAATATCCCGCGATGCCCGCCCGCTTCGTATCCCATCGCGATGATCGCGTCGCAGCCGTGCTCTTCGAGCCAGATGGCTTCTTCCACGGTAGTGGCTGAAGACAGTACCTTCGCCCCGGTAGCCTTCACGCGATCAAGCAGGGATTTTTCCGGCAGACCAAAGTGAAAACTCACGACTTCAGGGCGGAACGCCTCGATCACTTCGCAGCCTGAGGCATCGAACGGCGCACGGTTGGACACCGGTGTCGGCGCATCGAAGTCGACACCAAGCTCGCGGTAATAGGGCTCCAGCAGATTCTTCCATTCCCGCGCACGCTGCTCATCCACCGGCGGCGGTTGGTGGCAGAAAAAGTTGATGTTGATCGGGCCCTGGGTGTGTTGGCGGATGGTTGTCAGCTCTTCGCGCAACTGGTCGATGCTCAGCATGGCCGCCGGCATTGAGCCGAGCCCGCCGGCATTGCAGGCGGCGATGACCATGGACGAGTTGGTGGCGCCGGCCATGGGGCCCTGGATGATGGGCAACTCGATGCCGAGCAGGTCAAGAATGCGGGTGTCTGGCCATTGGCTCATGATGAGTGTTCTCCGACAGGGAAACCGGGCAGGGGAGTAGCGGCGATCAGTTTAACGGCGATGAGTACCCGTTGGCGAAGCCTCGTTGCCCCCGACCCTGTAGGAGCGAGCTTGCTCGCGATGGTCGTCAACGATGACGCGGGGAACCAGACACCCGGCGGGGTTACAGAATCCATCGCGAGCAAGCTCGGCTCCTACAGTGGAAGCAGAATTGCGTTTAGCGCCGGTGAAATCCGCCGCCACCACCTCCACCAAACGAACGATTCATGAACTGCGACGAGTTCTGAAAGTTGTTCGTCCGCTCATTGCCGAACGAGCGGGCCTGGTAGTCGCGGTTGAGATTCTGCACTTGCGTCGTATTGGCTAAATTGAGCCGGTTGGTGCCGCCGACCATCGACTGCCAGCCATCATCGGTTTTCTTGTAGACATTGCCATCGTGGCCGGCGTAAACGTTGTTGCCGATCTGCGCGGCGCCACTGTCGGGGCCGCGCACGCTGCGGTAACCGGTGGTGTTGCCGGTATTGGGGTTGTAGACCGCGCCACGATTGGCGTTGACCTGATTGCCGGTGTACACGTTGCCTGCGGTCACGTGCTGTCCGGCGATGGCGCCACCGTTGGGCCCGGTGGCAACACCTTCGCGACCGGCCGCGTAGTTGCCGGTGTAGACATTCTCCACGGCCCCTCGTTGACCAGCAGCGGCGACGCCGGTGCGCGAGTTGTAGGAGGCGCCGACCTGTCCGGCCCAGCGATTGCCGGTCCAGGCGTTGTACCCGCCACTGTAGCGACTGACCGAGGCGCTATCGCCCCATTGACGGTAGATGTTGCCGGAAGTGCCGGCCCAGCCACCGGGTCCCCAGGCCACCGCACCGCCGTGATAACCGTAGGCGACGCCGCCCCAGGGCATCGGCGCCGGGTACAGATGCGGTCCCCAGGCGTAGCCCCAACCGTAATTGCCCCACCACGGATAAGCGCCCCAGCCCCAACCCATGGCCACGGTGCTGCCGCCCCAGCTCCAGCCAAATCCGTAGCCATAAGCCCAGCCTGTCCAAGGCGTGTAGCGAATCGCCGCGCCGAAACCGTAGGTCACGGGCGGGCCGTACCAGACTGTGCCGACCCACGGTGAGTAGTAGTAACCCGTTCCGTACACCACCACGCCCGTAACCGGATCCAGGGTTGAGCCCTGATATCCCGGTGTGTAGCCCACTACCACGACGTCGCCGCTGGCTGAATAGACTTTGACGTAGGTGAGGTAGTGCAGCGGGGAACTGGGGGGAATCGAATAGATGACAGCGGGCACCGAGGTGGCAACTGTCCACGGGCCTTGCACCGAGGTGGCCACGAACCAGACACCGTTCTCAACCGCGTACCAGCTCTTGGCGTCGACCATGATGATCGGCGTCGGGCTGTTTACTACGTACTGCAGCGGCGTGCCCTTGATGCCGTTGAGTTGTGGCTGGCCGTCGAATTGCGGCGCCGTCATTTTCAACTGGCTCTTCTTGACGGCCGAAGTTTGCGGAATGCTGGCGGCAATCGCCGCTTCCTTCGCTTGCGGTGTGCCCGCCACCGAGGCTTTGACGTTCTCCTTGGCGCTGTCGTCGGGAATGTTGGCGAAGTCCGCCGGCAACTTGTCCGCCGGCACGAAGGTCCAGGGGCCTTGCATGTCAGGGGCGCGGAACCAGCGACCGGAGATCAGCAGGTAACTGTTCTGGTCGCCGATCTCCTTGAAGATGTGCCCGGTGGTGTTCGTCACATAAAGCAGTTGCGTGCCCTGGATCGGCTGCCATTGCGCGGCGCCGTCCGTGACAATCAATTCCGTGGGTTTTGTCGCCACATGAATCTGTGGCACGGGCGGTTTGGCCAGGCTGGGAACCTTGTCCTTTGCATCGCTCTGGCCTGTCAGCAGGTCGACCTGCCGGCTCTGAATCGCGGCCTTCATGGCCTTTTCCAGGTCAGCCGAAGGTGACGTTAACGGGGTATAGGGGCCACTCAACGCATCCGCCGCCATCCAGCCGTCGAACACATGCAGGTAATGTTTGCCCTGGGCATCCTTGAGCAGCAGCGGCCGGGTGTTGATCACCCGTTGCAGCACGGTGCCTTCGACGGGGCGATACACCGGTTCGCCGTCGATGTACACCAGAATGGCCGGCACTTCGGAGCTGATGATGGTGGGCGGCGTGTTGTCTATGGGGTCGCTGCTTGCCTTCTGCTCGGCGGCGACCGTGCCCAGTGCGGCTTCGAGTTGATCCAGGGAAATGGTTTTCTTGCGGTTCAGCGCATCGTTTTTCAGCTCTTGCATCCAGCTGTCGAGGTTCGTCGCGGCGGAGGGGAAATCGACTTTGGTGATGGTGTACTGATCCAGTTCGACCCAGCGGGTGGCCTTGTCCACGAGGGTCTGGGCACTGAAGTGCACGATGCCGAAGGTGGATTTGCCGTCCTTGTCGGTGACCTCCACTGCGGCGCGGGCCTGCAGGGTGTAACCGTCCCAGCTGTCGAGTTGCGGCTGGTAGATCGTCAATTTGGCATCGTCGTTGTTCAGCACCTGCGGCCAGCTCGGGGCATTGGGTGCCGCGGGCTGCGCAGGTGCGGCCTGGGTATTGGCAAGGCTCATCAGGCAGAACATCAGTACCGCGGCAAACGAACGTAGGCAGGGCATGGTCAACTCCATCGACAGGACCGTTCTCGCGGTTTTTGACGGCCGCGAAAAAAGCATAGCCGCCTGCAATGGAAAAACCCGGCGCTGAGTCAAACCACAACACACCCCCTGTAGGAGCAAGCTTGCTCGCGATGGTCGTCAACGATAACGCGGGAAACCTGATACCCCGCGGTGTCAGGGCCTCCATCGCGAGCAAGCTCGCTCCTACAGGTCCGTGGTTTCCCGATCGAGCAGCTGACGCTTGCGCTCCACGCCCCAACGATACCCCGACAGATTGCCATCGCTGCGCACTACGCGGTGACAGGGAATGGCCACCGCCAGGTTGTTCGCGCCACAGGCCTGGGCCACGGCGCGGACGGCTTTCGGTGAGCCGATGCGCTGAGCAATGTCGGCATAGCTGGCGGTGCTGCCCACGGGAATCTCCCGCAACGCTTGCCAGACCCGCGCCTGAAACGCCGTGCCTTGCACATCCAATGGAAGGTCCAGACCCAACGCCGGCGCTTCGATAAAGCCCACAACCCTGGCGATCAGTTGTTCGAAGTCCTGGTCGGCGCCGATCAGATTGGCCCGGCGGAATTTGTCTTGCAGGTCGCAGACCAGTTGCTGCGGATCATCCCCCAGCAGAATCGCGCACACGCCACGCTCGCTTTGCGCCACCAGGATCGCCCCGAGGGAGCACTGGCCGACGGCGAATCGAATGTCGTTGTTCTGCCCGGCGGCGCGGTAATCGGCGGGTTTCATGCCCAGCACCTGATCCGCCGCTTCATAAAAGCGGCTGTTGGAGTTGAAGCCGGCGTCGTACAGCGCGTCGGTGACCGAACGCCCATCCGTCAACCGCTCCCGCACCCGGCGCGAACGATGGGCGGCGGCATAACCCCGGGGCGTCAGGCCGGTCAAGGCCTTGAACACCCGGTGAAAGTGAAAGCTGCTCAACCCGGCGACCTGGGCCAGATCGTTCAAGCCTGGAAGCTCCTCGGCCGTTTCGATCTGGCGGCACGCGGCAGCCACCGTCGCGGCATGTTGCGCCGCCAGGTCGCTCTGATCCTTCGCCGCGCGTTTGCTCGGGCGATAACCCGCCGCCTGTGCCTGTTCGGCGGTATCGAAGAACTCGACGTTCTGCGGCTTGGGCAAGCGCGCCAGGCTGCTGGGGTTGCAGTAGATCCCGGTGGTTTTCACCGCGTAGACGAACTGCCCGTCCGCCTGCGGGTCGCGTGCGACAACGGCGGCCCAGCGTGGATCGTTCTCGGTGCTGATTTTTGTCATTTGGCTTGTCATGGCTTTTGTATCCGTTGACCCGTTTAGCACAGGTTATTCACCTGCCCGTGCATCGGCACTCCGGCGCTTGCGGTCAAATTCCGAGTATTCAATGCGACCGGCGAAACGTGAAGTTGATCCGCTGCTCGCCTAGGATCGAGTGCTGCCCGTCCTTGATCGGCAGGACGCCGTGATAACGCAAGCGATCCACGCCACCCCAGACCACGATGTCGCCATGCAGCAACGGCACCCGCTGGCTTTTGTCGCTGCGCTCAAAACCACCGAACAGAAACATGGCCGGCAATCCCAAAGACACCGACACGATCGGCTCTGCGTAGGATTTTTCGTCCTTGTCCTGATGCAAAGACATTTTCGCGCCTGGGACATAGCGGTTGATCAGGCAGGAATCGGGCTCGAAGTCTGTAAACCCCGCGTCCCGTGCCGCCGCCTGTGCCAGCTGGAAAAACACCTCCGGCATCGACGGCCACGGCAGGCCCGTTTGCGGATCGTCGCGGGTGTAACGATAGCCGCTGCGATCGGTAGTCCAGCCCCAGGTTCCGCAGCTGCTCAGCGCCACCGACATGGTGAAACCACCGGGGGTGACCATTTGCCGGAAGGGCGCAGCCGCCAGCACCGCTTCCAGTGCCGGCAGCAAACGGTCCAGCCAGGGCAGGGCGAAGCCTCTCAATACGCAGGATTGTTCGCCGATCTGTTCGCACCGTGGCTGTTGTTCCGGCTCGGCGTCGGCGAACAGGTCAAAGGTTGTCGGGTTCATGGTCATGACGCATCGTGAAAGATAATGCCCAGGGTATGCCGTTTGCCGCTGTGCAGGCGACTGACGCCGTGGCGCAGGGTGACCCGGTAAAAGCCGCGCGTGCCTTGGACCGGTCGCTGGTTGACCGCAAAAATCAAACCATCCCCTTTCTTGAGACCCACCACCTGCGGGCGCGACTGCATGCGCGGACGTTGTTCTGTCAGGACGAATTCGCCACCGGTAAAATCTTCACCCGGTTCTGACAGCAGAATCGCGACCTGCAGTGGGAAAACGTGCTCGCCGTACAGGTCCTGATGCAGGCAGTTGTAGTCCTGCGGACCGTATTGCAGCAACAACGGCGTAGGACGTTGCTGACCGGCGGCATGGCAGCGTTCGAGAAAGGCGTCGTGGTTCTCAGGAAACCGGTCTGGCAGGCCCATTTGCTCGTACCAACGGTTGGCGATCGGCACAAGTCGCGGATAAAGCGCACTGCGCAGGCGCGCCACGAGATCCGGCAGGGGGTAGCGAAAGTACTTGTACTCGCCACGGCCGAAGCCGTGGCGGGCCATGATCACTTGCGAGCGAAAGGGCTCTGATTGGTCGTACAAGGCACTGAGGTCGTCACAGGCCTTGTGGCTCAACAGCGAAGGGATGACCCCACAGCCGTCCTGATCGAGTTGCTCTTCCAGCGAAGGCCAATTCAGCCTGTTCAGGTATTGCTCACTCATTTGCGATGCTCACGTGATTGAGGCGAGCAGTCTGGGACGGCTTGAGAATGCGGACACTCCGCCGCTTGCGGTCGAATTGCGAATGAAGACTTACAGCGCCTTGCTGACGCTGATTTCGCTGATGACATCGTCGCCCTGACCGTGCAAGGCGTCCAATGCGGCCTTGGCTTCTTCCTGGGTGCCGTTTTCCAGCTGGGCGAATTCGAAGCGGCGTTCGCCGTTGAGCTTGTACTTGATTACGTATTTGGTCGTCTGGGCCACGGTGATACCTGTCTGTCTGGCGCTCTGATCGCGAGCGGAACGCATTACTCAGCTGAGCTTGGAGCTGGAGCGGCGAATGATTTTGATCGAGTGAGTCAGGGTTGGTTTGCGGGTCACGCTGATCGCCCGACGGCTGACGGTGTCGATGGTGATGTTCCAGAAACCGGTGCTCGGCGCGGTGATTCGGGCCGGGAAGGTGTCGAATGCGCCACCGTGATAGGTGTGACGGCCGCCATTCTTGAAGCTGCGGAAGTTGGCGTCGTTCATCAAGCGGATGTTGCAGGTCTGCGAGCATTGAATGACGACGATGTCGTCTTCGTTGAGGTGCTCGCGCTGGTGAATGAATTTCATGTGGGGCGCCTCCGGAAGGGCTTTTTCTACAAAATCAAAACGATGGCGCGCAGTTTATCAGTCTGCAGGCGGAAATATCCTGTTGCCTGAGGCTGCTTTGACAATTTAAGGACGTTCCGGGGCGTAGGGTGCAGATAAATACAGTCGCCCCCGGAGAAAAACCATGTTTGTGCTGTCGGAGGGTCTTTATCGGAGGTTTTGTATGAAGTGGGGTGTGTGGGTTCTGCCAATGGCGTTGGCAATCGGTGGTTGTGCAAGCGTTTCGGAAATTAACCAGACGCTGCCCACCATGAACGTTATTTCCGGCAAGAAACCCCATGAATACGCGCAATGCCTGAGCGAAAAGCTCGCCGATAGCCGAGGTCCGTTGCAAATCGAGCCTCATAAAGACGGCGTTCGAGTGATTGTGCCGCAGAAATTGTCATCGGGGCCGGCTGCGGTTTTCGATATCGAGGATCGCTCCGGCGGCAGCAGTATCAAGCTGCACGAGAGCATGTCCAACGTGCCGGTGCGTCCAAAGGATGTGCAGAATGCCGCGAATGCGTGCATTTCTGGCTGACCGGCTGCCGTACTCCAATAAAAATGCCGCCAAACCGGCGGCATTTGCATAGCGGGGGCAGGGCGCCTTACTTGCAGACCACTACGACGCTGCGGTTCTTATAGTTGCCGACGTCTACGCCCAGGGTCTTGTCGCTTTCGTCCGGCGCCGGCGTGCCATCGGTGCCGACGATGCGGTAGCCGGTGCCTGCGCAGGAAGCGTCGGCCTTTTCATAACAGCTCGCCCAGGAGTTGGCTTCGCCTGAACAGTCGATGGCCAGGCCTTGTTCGCCGTTGTTCAGGTAGGTGGGTTGGGACGTCGCGCAGCCACTCAGGGCCAATACCGCGATCAGTGGCAAGAATTTGGTCATGTCGGTGTCATCGAAAGGGGATGGGCAAAGCCTGTGACAGCATCGCGGGCAAAAGGTTGTGGCGATGAGCCACTGTTTTGCCTGTTCCTTTGTGGGAGCGAGCCTGCTCGCGAAAGAGCGTCCAGGCAACGCGCTGCTTCAGATCGCCCGCGTTATCGTTGACGACCATCGCGAGCGTGCTCGCTCCTACAGGTTACTTGTCTTTGCCGCGCTTTTTCGGTTCCGGATGCTCAAGTTCCAGCACTGCCGCCACTTCCACCGCCATGGCTTCAGTAGGGAATGGCCCGGCGATCTTCTCGCCAGCCGCGCTGTCGATCGACCATTGGCCGTCGTTGGTCTTGTTGATCAGGTACCCGTTGACGATTTTTGCTGCCGACATCTATCTGCCTCGTTGGCTGGTTGAATTGTCGCAATCATAGCGTTTAATGCCCCTGCCTGTTGAGTTGACAAGCGTGCATTCCTGCCGGTCTCTGCTATCACTTAAAGGTTGCTGATGGAGGACCTGCATTGCGGCGGAACTATCCGCCCAAATATTTCTCCTATGATGGCATCGGTTAGCCAGCGCGGGCATTGTAAGGTGCACGCCGCCTGATTAGACTGCGCCGAACTCGTACACACAGCCCTTTCAAGGACTTATATGATCAAGAAATGCTTGTTTCCAGCAGCCGGTTACGGTACTCGCTTCCTGCCAGCGACTAAAGCCATGCCCAAAGAAATGCTGCCGGTGGTAAACAAGCCACTGATCCAGTACGGCGTCGAAGAAGCACTGGATGCCGGGTTGAACGAAATCTCCATTGTGACCGGTCGCGGCAAGCGCGCCCTGGAAGACCACTTCGACATCAGCTACGAGCTGGAAAACCAGATCAAGGGCACCGACAAGGAAAAATACCTGGTCGGTATCCGCAAACTGCTCGACAACTGCTCGTTCTCCTACACCCGCCAGACCGAAATGAAAGGCCTGGGCCACGCGATCCTGACCGGCCGTCCGCTGATCGGTGACGAACCGTTCGCCGTGGTACTGGCGGACGACCTGTGCGTGAACCTGGAAGGCGACGGCGTACTGACCCAGATGGTCAAGCTGTACAAGCAGTTCCGCTGCTCGATCGTGGCCATCCAGGAAGTCGATCCGCAGGAAACCAACAAATACGGCGTAATCGCCGGCGAGATGATCCGCGACGACATCTACCGCGTTCACAGCATGGTCGAGAAGCCAAAGCCGGAAGATGCGCCGTCGAACCTGGCCATCATCGGTCGTTACATCCTGACCCCGGACATCTTCGACCTGATCGAGCAGACCGAGCCAGGCAAGGGTGGTGAAATCCAGATCACCGACGCCCTGATGAAACAGGCCCAGAACGGCTGCGTAATGGCCTACAAGTTCAAGGGCAAGCGTTTCGACTGCGGTGGCGCCGAAGGTTACATCGACGCAACCAACTTCTGCTTCGAGAACTTCTACAAGACTGGCAAGGCGTACTGATAGCGCGCCAACCTGCTTGTACTGAAAAGCCACCTCCGGGTGGCTTTTTCATTTTCCGCGCCCATATTGTTGGCAACCCTTGCCCTGCGAACGACTGCGGGTATGCTGGTCACCTGCCGAGGAGATAGACGATGGCCTACGATTTTGACCTTTATGTGATTGGTGCCGGTTCCGGCGGTGTGCGGGCGGCGCGGTTTGCCGCCGGTTTCGGTGCCAAGGTGGCGGTGGCCGAGAGCCGCTACCTGGGCGGCACCTGTGTGAACGTCGGCTGTGTGCCGAAAAAGCTGCTGGTCTACGGTGCGCACTTCGCCGAAGACTTCGATCAGGCCTCGGGTTTCGGCTGGAGCCTGGACGAGGCGCAGTTCGACTGGGCGACGCTGATTGCCAACAAGGACCGCGAGATCAATCGCCTGAACGGCATTTATCGCAACCTGCTGGTCAACAGCGGTGTGACCCTGCATGAAGGTCACGCGAAAATCGTCGATCCGCATACCGTTGAGATCAATGGCGAGCGCCACAGCGCCAAGCACATCCTGATCGCCACCGGTGGCTGGCCGCAGATCCCGGAGATTCCGGGTCACGAGCTGGCGATCAGTTCCAACCAGGCATTTTTCCTCAAAGAACTGCCGAAGCGCGTACTGGTCGTGGGCGGTGGTTACATCGCGGTCGAGTTCGCTGGCATTTTCCACGGCCTCGGCGCCCAGACCACCTTGCTCTATCGCGGTGAGCTGTTCCTGCGTGGCTTCGACGGTTCGGTGCGCAAGCATCTGCAGGAAGAACTGACCAAGCGCGGCATGGATCTGCAGTTCAACGCCGACATCGAGCGTATCGACAAGCAGGTCGATGGCAGCCTGAAAGTGACGCTCAAGGATGGTCGCCAGATGGAAGCCGATTGCGTGTTCTACGCCACAGGGCGGCGTCCGATGCTGGACAACCTCGGGCTGGAGAACACCGGAGTCAAACTCGACAAGAAGGGCTTCGTCGAGGTCGACGATCAGTACCAGACCGCCGAACCGTCGATCCTCGCATTGGGCGATGTGATCGGTCGGGTGCAACTGACGCCGGTGGCCTTGGCCGAAGGCATGGCCGTGGCGCGGCGTCTGTTCAAGCCTGAGCAGTATCGTCCGGTGGATTACAAGATGATCCCGACGGCAGTGTTCAGCTTGCCGAACATCGGCACCGTCGGTTTGACCGAAGAGGAAGCGCGCGATGCCGGGCATGAGGTGGTGATCTTCGAAAGCCGTTTCCGGCCGATGAAGCTGACCCTCACTGAATGCCAGGAGCGCACGCTGATGAAGCTTGTGGTGGACGCCAAGACCGACAAGGTGCTGGGTTGCCACATGGTCGGGCCGGATGCCGGTGAAATCGTCCAGGGCCTGGCCATCGCCTTGAAGGCCGGCGCCACCAAGCGCCACTTCGACGAAACCATCGGCGTGCACCCGACGGCCGCCGAAGAGTTCGTCACCATGCGTACGCCGGTCGCCGGTTAAGCGTCCTTCGTTGCGTCTGGCGCAGCGGCCTCAAGGGCCGCCGCCAGACGCACGCTTTCCTCTTCGAGATCCGCCTGGGCCTTGGTCAATCGGCTCTCCAGTGATTTGTTGAGCTGCGCCTGTTCGTCGATGTTCTGTTTAAGCGACTGACTTTCCAGCAGTGCCACGCGCAAGCGTTCCTGGAGGAGGGTGCGTTCGCCGTCGACCCGCGTGACCTGCTCCAGCAACTGATCCTGACGAGTGTTGCTCTGCTTGAGCTGTTCCTGCATTGAGCCCAGTTCGCGCAAAGTGCCGCGGTTTTCCGTCAGCAGGCGCTCGTTGTCGCGGTGCAACTGGGTGATTTCATCCTGGCGCACCAGCGCGCTTTGCTGGGCCTGGCGCAACTCCATCTGCAACTGCTGGACCTGGCTTTCATGTCGACTATGTTCTTGCTCGCGCTGCTCCTTGACGGCATTGCGGTAATGCTCAAGGGCGTCGCGGGCGTGCAGGTGCTTTTCTTCCAGCGAGCGGATTTGCTCGTCCTTGTCCTGCAAGCGCAATTCGAAATCCGCCAGTGCCTGATTCAGTCCGGCATTGCGGGTTTGTTCGGCCTGGAGGAGGGCGCGGGTTTCGTGCAGCGCCTCGGATTCCTGGGTCAGCGCCAGGCTCTGGATTTCGTATTGCTGCTGCAGTTCGGTGTTGGCTTCCCGTGCTTCTTCAAGCTGGGTTTCCAGTGCCTTGCGCTGCGTCTCGAATTGCTCGCGAGCCTGATCGATCGGCTCCTGCGCCTGTTCTTTCAGGCGTTGCGCCAGGCGTGAAACCAGGACCAGCAACTCATCGTCGACGGGGTCGGTGGGTTCTGTCTCCGCCGGTTTAAGGTCTTCACCCAGCTCCTTCAGATAGCGATGAATCGTGGTTTTCGATCCGGTATTGCCCATTTCAATGCGCACGGCATCGATGCTGGGGTTTTCACCGCGGGCGAGGATCGCCAGACGTGCAGCCTGAACGACCGCCTTATTTACACCGCCACGGGCCATGATTTCTCCTACTGCTTTTGCATGTGGTACGTACTACGTAAAAACACATTGTACCATTCAAATGAAAAAGATAAATACGGATGATTATTCACACGGGATATACTGGTATTACCCCGTGTCATAACGATTCCACAGTTTTTAACACGCCATTTCAGTACACACGTTTTCCTGTAGGAGCGAGCAGGCTCGCGATGGTCGTCAACGATAACGCTGGCGGCCTGACACCCCGCGGTGTATCGCAATCCATCGCGAGCGTGCTCGCTCCTACAGTTGGATAAGGACATTTCCATGAGCGATCTCGATCGTTACCTGCAAGCCGCAACCCGCGACAACACTCGTCGCAGCTATCGAGCCGCCATCGAGCACTTCGAGGTGACCTGGGGCGGTTTCCTGCCCGCCACCGCCGACAGCGTCGCGCGATATCTAGCTGCCCATGCCGGCGTGCTGTCGATCAACACCTTGAAGCTGCGGCTGTCGGCGTTGGCGCAGTGGCATAACAGCCAGGGTTTTGCCGACCCGACCAAGGCGCCGGTGGTGCGCAAGGTGTTCAAGGGCATTCGTGCGTTGCATCCGGCTCAGGAGAAGCAGGCCGAGCCGCTGCAGCTTCAGCATCTGGAGCAGGTGATCGACTGGTTGGAGCAGGAGAAACAGGTCGCCATGGCCGAAGACGATCGTCCCGCGCTGTTGCGCGCCAAGCGCGATATCGCGCTGATCCTGCTGGGGTTCTGGCGCGGCTTTCGTAGCGATGAGTTGTGCCGCTTGCAGATCGAGCATGTGCAAGTCAGCGCCGGCACGGGCATCACCCTGTATCTGCCGCGCAGCAAGAGTGACCGGGAGAACCTGGGAAAGACCTATCAGACGCCGGCGTTGCAGCGGCTGTGTCCGGTGCAGGCGTATATCGATTGGGTCAGTGAAGCTGCGCTGGCGCGTGGGCCGGTGTTTCGCGGGATTGATCGGTGGGGGAATCTGAGCGAGGAGGGCTTGCACGCCAACAGTGTGATTCCCTTGTTGAGGCAAGCGCTTGGCCGCGCAGGGATCGCTGCCGAGCAGTACACCAGCCACTCCCTGCGCCGGGGTTTCGCTTCGTGGGCGCACCGGTCGGGCTGGGACTTGAAATCGCTGATGAGCTATGTGGGGTGGAAGGACATGAAATCGGCGATGCGTTACATCGAGGTCAGCCCTTTCCAGGGCATGGCACGGCTCGGTGAGAAAACGCGAACAGTCTGATTCCCCTCGTCATCGTTGACCACAAAAACCCTGTAGGAGCGAGCACGCTCGCGATGGTCGCCAACGATAACGCTGGCTGTCTGACCCCCCACGGTGTATCGGAATCCATCGCGAGCAGGCTCCCACAGGTGCAGAGATCGTTTTCTTCTATTAATACCCCTGGCTAATAGCGAAACCCAATCACCAGCATCAGGTTTGCCAATGAGCCAACCGTCCATCGAGTGGGTAGAGTTCACTCCATCAACTTCACAACCCCTGACGGAGAGTCAACGATGCCTATCATCAACAGCCAAGTAAAACCGTTCAAAGCTGACGCATTCAAAAACGGCGACTTCGTAAAAGTTTCGGACGCTGACCTGAAAGGCAAGTGGTCTGTGGTGTTCTTCTACCCAGCCGACTTCACCTTCGTCTGCCCGACCGAACTGGAAGACCTGGCTGACAACTACGACGCATTCCAGAAGCTGGGCGTCGAGATCTACAGCGTTTCCACCGACACTCACTTCGCTCACGCTGCCTGGCACAACACTTCGCCAGCCATCGGCAAGATCCAGTACACCATGATCGGCGACCCGACCCACGTCATCTCCCGCAACTTCGACGTGCTGATCGAAGAAGCTGGTCTGGCTGACCGTGGCACCTTCGTGATCAACCCTGAAGGCCAGATCAAAATCGTTGAACTGAACGATGGCGGCGTTGGCCGTGACGCTTCCGAGCTGCTGCGCAAAATCAAGGCTGCCCAGTACGTCGCTGCTCACCCAGGCCAGGTTTGCCCAGCCAAGTGGAAAGAAGGCGAGGCCACTCTGGCTCCGTCCCTGGACCTGGTCGGCAAGATCTAAGTCAGTGACACGCTCCACAGGGCGGACTACCGCACCTACTCAGTAAGCTGCACCGCCCCTGAAAACGCCCGGGCGAGATTCGCTCGGGCGTTTTTTTATGCAAAGAATTTGATAAAGGAAATCGCCCGTATGTTGGACGCCAATCTTAAAGCCCAGTTGAAATCGTACCTGGAACGGGTCACCCAACCGATCGAGATCGTTGCTTCGCTCGACGACGGTGCGAAATCCAGTGAAATGCTCGACCTGTTGAAAGACGTTGCCAGTCTTTCCAGCCAAATTTCCTTGCTCGATAACGGTGACGATGCACGCAAGCCATCGTTTTCGATCAATCGCCCGGGTCAGGACATCAGCCTGCGGTTCGCCGGCATCCCGATGGGCCACGAATTCACTTCCCTGGTGCTGGCCTTGCTGCAAGTCGGCGGGCACCCATCGAAAGCCAGTGCCGAAGTGATCGAACAGATCCGCTCGCTCAAGGGTGAGTTCAGCTTTGAAACCTACTTCTCGCTGTCTTGCCAGAACTGCCCGGACGTGGTCCAGGCGCTGAACCTGATGGCGGTGCTGAACCCGAACATTCGCCACGTCGCCATCGACGGCGCGTTGTTCCAGGCCGAAGTCGATGATCGCAAGATCATGGCGGTGCCAAGCATTTACCTTAACGGCGAAGTGTTCGGCCAGGGCCGCATGGGTCTGGAAGAAATCCTCGCCAAGATCGACACCAGCGGTGCCGAGCGCCAAGCCGAGAAAATCAGCGCGAAAGAAGCCTTTGATGTGCTGGTGGTCGGCGGTGGCCCAGCCGGTGCTTCGGCGGCGATTTACGCGGCTCGCAAAGGCATTCGAACCGGTGTTGCGGCCGAACGTTTTGGCGGTCAGGTGCTGGACACCATGGCCATCGAAAACTTCATCTCCGTGCAGGAAACCGAAGGGCCGAAGCTGGCCAGCGCTCTGGAAGAACACGTCAAGCAATACGACGTCGACATCATGAATCTGCAACGTGCCACCAAGCTGATCCCGGCGAAGAACCCCGGCGAGTTGCACGAAGTGCGCTTCGAAAGCGGCGCCAGCCTGAAAACCAAGGCGCTGATTCTCGCCACCGGCGCCCGCTGGAGAGAAATGGGCGTGCCGGGTGAGCAAGAATACAAGGCCAAGGGCGTATGCTTCTGCCCGCACTGCGACGGTCCGCTGTTCAAGGGCAAGCGCGTGGCGGTGATCGGCGGCGGTAACTCCGGCGTCGAAGCGGCGATCGACCTGGCGGGTATCGTCAGCCATGTCACGCTGCTGGAGTTCGACAGCAAGCTGCGCGCCGATGCGGTGCTGCAACGCAAGCTGTTCAGCCTGCCCAACGTCAATGTCATCACCAGCGCGCTGACCAGCGAAGTGAAAGGTGACGGCGAAAAGGTGAGCGGTCTGGTCTACAAGGATCGCGATTCAGGCGAGTTCCACACGGTCAACCTCGAAGGCATCTTCGTGCAGATCGGTTTGCTGCCCAACACCGACTGGCTCAAAGGCACCGTCGAGCTGTCGCCTCGTGGCGAGATCATCGTCGATGCCCGTGGCGAGACTTCGCTGCCGGGTGTGTTCGCTGCCGGTGACGTGACGACTGTGCCGTACAAGCAGATCGTGATTGCGGTGGGCGAGGGCGCGAAGGCTTCGCTGAGCGCGTTCGATCACCTGATCCGGACATCAGCGCCGGCATAAAGGCAGGGCTGAAAACACTAAACCCCATGAGTGATCATGGGGTTTAGTGTTGTGCGCGTTCCAAAATGGGGGAGCGGGCTTGTGCGGGAGGGGGGTGTGTCAGTAAACATCAAAGTTGAATGTGAGCCCTCATTCGCGAGCAAGCCCGCTCCCACAGTTTTAATCGTGGCGAACCTTAAAGCGGCGCAGGCTGAATGATTTCAACCCAATAAGCATCCGGGTCCTTGATGAACGCCAGGCTCTTCATGCGGCCGTCGCTCAGGCGCTTCTGGAAATCGCAGCCCAGCGCTTCGAAACGCTCGCAGGCCGCAACGATATCCGGCACCGAAATGCAGATATGACCAAAACCGCGCGGATCGGTATTGCCGTTGTGGTAGGCGAAATCCGGGTCGTTCTCGGTGCCGTGGTTGTGGGTCAACTCGAGGATGCCGGGGATCGACTTCATCCACTCGGTACGGGCGGCTGCGTCGGCCGGGATCTGCGCCTTGTCGACCAGTGCCAGGAAGTACAGGCTGAATTCCGCTTCCGGGAAGTCGCGCTTTTCCACCAGGGTGAAACCGAGGATGCGCGTGTAGAAGTCCAGGGACTTGGTGATGTCCTTGACCCGCAGCATGGTGTGGTTGAAGACGAACTTCTGGGTCGCGGCATCAGGCTGGGCGGTAACGCCGGGGAAGGTGTTCAGTTCTTGCAGGCTCATGGGCCCTCCGAAAATAAGCGGGGCGATTGAATGGCGACAATGATACGCAAGGGTTGGGACATCACCAAACCAAAACCGTCGGCTATTGCCTGACAGTCGGTCGGGGCTCAGACTTCAGACTTCAATAGCTGAGTGTTCATTGAAATGATTCGATTCGCTCCATCGGTTTTTATTCTCACAGGCGCGCTGTTCGCCGCCGCCAGTGCCCACGCTGAAGATCCGGTCATGACCTGGCCCGCCGGATGGCAGGTTGAAGAGATAGCGCAAGACAACGCAGCGTCCACTGTCTCTCGCCAGCGTGCAGTGAAAAACGACCAAAGTGGCACGCCGGTGATGGTCATGGAGTTGACCATGACCCAGGTGCAGAGCGGGCATCAGGTGAATCTTGAAGGCGTTTTGATGGAAATGCGCAAGTCCGTGCAAAAGGACTTTTTCCAGGGCGGTTATCAAAGTGTCTGCAATCGCATACATCCTGCGACCTTGAGCCGTTTATCGGCGCTGGAAACCACTTGCACCATCACCCAAAACGGTCGACATGTGCTTTCGCAAACTTTGGTGGCGGCAGTGGATGCTGATAAGGCCTACGTTCTTTCGTACGCGGGGCAGGCTGAGGCTTATAAGGCGAGTCAGGAAGAAATAGAAACAGCTCGTAACGCTTTGAAACTTTAGTTGAAAGACTTTAGTAGCTGCAGGCTTGGGCTGACGCGGAAATCCTTAGATACCCGAAGGGATTAAGCACAAAGTTGATCTGCAAGTAGCGAGTTGATTCGCCAATATCGTTGCATTTGTATGGTATCCATGAAAAAAGCCCTGCATTCGCAGGGCTTGTTTATAGCGCGAGGATTTAGCCGCGCAGCCAGGAATCAACGGTGCCGGCACCGTATTGTTCCTTCCATGCCTTCAGGCCGCGATGGTTGCCGCCCTTGGTTTCGATCAGTTCGCCGGTGTGCGGGTTCTGATAAACCTTGACCACGCGAGCACGGCGGGTTTTAGGCGCTGCGGCCTGCTGCAGACCGGATTTGGCCGGGTTCGGGTCGAGAATGGCGATGATGTCGCGCAGGCTCTTGCCGTAGGTTTTCATCAAGCCCTGGAGCTTTTCTTCGAATTCGATTTCTTTCTTGAGCCCGGCATCGTTCTTCAGGGATTCAAGCTGCTTGAGCTGCTCTTGAAGGGCCTTTTCAGCTGCACGAAATTCAGCGAGTCTGGACAATATGATTACTCCAATAGTGTGTTTGGCTGAAACCAACCGCAAACAAAGCTATAAGCCAAAAGCCTTGAAGCGACTCGGTGATTAAATCGCTTACCCGCTAAATTACCGCAGGCATGGAAAAAATTGTAGTTGTTAATTCATCAAGAGTAAATCATGTCTTTTTTTTCATGTAACACGCCGCTGTATTTCGATTCGATTCAGAGCGTTTTATGGTGGTTTGGTCGCTTGAAACCATCCCTTAATCGACACTTAATGCACTAATGAACTCAGCGCCAGGCATGGGACGACCGTACAGATAGCCTTGCAGGAAGTTAACGTTATGTGCGGTCAGGTAATCACTTTGTTCCTGGGTCTCTACACCCTCTGCAACCATTGCCAGATCGAGCTTTACGGCAAGTTCGATGACCGTATCCAGAATATGGCCGGACAAAGCGTCGACACCGATCATGGCCACGAAGCTCTGGTCGATTTTCAGATAATCCACATTGAACTGGCGCAAGTAACCCAGGCTTGAATGACCGGTGCCGAAGTCGTCGATGGCGATCTTCACCCCAAGCTCGCGCAACTGCTCGAAAAGCTGATGGGTGAGGGGAGTGGGTTCGATCAGTTCACGCTCGGTCAGCTCGAGGACCAGATGGATGGATCCGGGCGCGAATTGCGCGAGGAATTCCCGGCAATCGCTGACCAGTTCCAGGTCCTGGCAATGGCTGGCGGTGATGTTGATGCCGATATGAAAGGGCTCACGGAATGACGCAGACAACGGCCCGAGCAACACCGCCGTCTGCTGCATCAGGGACCGGGTCATCGGCACGATCAACCCGGAATATTCCGCGAAGGGAATGAACAGGTCAGGACGCACCAGGCCTTCTTTTGGATGATTCCAGCGCATCAGCACTTCGATACCCGAGACTTTCTTGGTATCGCCATGCACCACGGCCTGAAAGTAAGGAACGAACTCCATGGCCTCCATTGCTCGTTTCATTTCATGGGTCGGAGAAGTGGAACGCCTCTGTAGCAAATACCCGATAACCGCAGACACAGCGCCGAAGAAAATCAGCAAACTGAACAGTGCCGGATACTCGCTGCTCATATAGCGCCATATTTCACCCTCGGGAAAACCGGCTTTTACGCCAAAGGCATAGCGTGAAGAATCGAGCTTGCTTTGCGCCACTGCAAAGTCGGGCAGGGCGCCCTCATGAAACTGGTTGTCGGCGGATAACCAGTTGGGGCCGACTTGCAGCACCAGCAAAGTATGGCTACCGATCAGGCGCAGCACGTTACTGAGATGGTAACCATCCAGAGTACTCATCGCACCACGTTTGCCTTCGCTCAGCCGATAGACCAGCAAGGCGGTATCCGGCGTTACCGGGTTGCCCTTCATCAGTAATAACCGACCTCCTTCGTAGTCACCGGAGGAGATTTTTTCATTCACATCGCCAAACAGCGAACTGCAATAAATGGCGTCGTCCCAGACCAGATTGGTAGAGCGCACGAAAGGCCGTCGAGTGACTTGTTCACGTAGGGCGAGATTAACGTCAAGACAACGTTGGCCGGCCAATGGCAGTAGTTCGCGAGCGGCCTGGGCGGTGTTGTCCAGCATCAGTTCGAATTGTTGAATCGCTTCTTCGGCCGTTTGTTCGGCGCTGTGCTTGAGTGCGCGTTCAGCCTGCATGTAGAGAATGACGACACCGAGCACTACCGGGAGCAATCCACTTGCGAGGGTCACCGCCATCCTGATGCTGCGTTTGCGGGATTTTGCTTTCAGTGGCATCTGTGAAACCTGTGGCGATGAAGTCGGGCTCTTAAATGCTGGCGGCGAAAAACGCCCTCCATGAAGAGATCAAGTTGCAGCCATGATAGTTGGCCGCCGTTAGTTGTGCCGTTCATCTGTAGTCAAGCCGTTGCGCAAGTTTGATGAAGGCCAGGGCCGCCGGTGACGCCTGGCGCTGGTCGAGCACTGCCAGGCCGATCTGCCGGGCTACTACCGGGGAAAGTGGTTTTTTCACATAGCGGCCGTCGTCGTGTTCGGGCAGAGAACTTTCGGCGACCACGGTCAGGGCGTCGCCGCGACCCACCGTATCCAGCGTGCTCAGCAACTGCGAGCAGCGAAAGCGGATGTTAGGCATCAGCCGCGCGCCGTGGAACAGCCGTGACACCAGCTCCGACGAGCCCGCTTCGGTCAGTACGAATGGGTCATGGCACAGGTCGCTCAGGCTGACGCTGTCGCGGCGGGTCAGCGGATGATGGGCGGGCAGCAGCGCGACCATCTGATCTTCGAGCAACGCCACCGTGTCGAAGCGCTCGTCAGGCAGCACCACAAAACCGATGTCGATACGCCGCTCCTGCAGCCACTGGATGACCTGACGGTCCGGGCCTTCATCGATGTGCACCTCGATACCCGGATGGGCGGCGCGGTAGTGCTTGAGAATCAATGGGAGCAATTTGATCGACGAAGTCGGGCCGAATGAGCCGATACGCAACGTCCCGCGCTTCATGCCCCGGGCATCCGCCGCTTCCTGGCGCATGGTGTTGGCCAGGCCGAGCATGGCCCGGGCGCGCAGCAGCAGTTGCTGACCGATGTCACTCAGTTCGACTTGGGTCTGATGGCGGCGCAGCAGTTCCACGCCCAATTCCCGCTCCAGGGATTTCAACGCATGGGACACCGCGGACTGGCTGATGCCCAGGCGCTGGGCCGCTGCCGTGAAGCCGTTGAGTTCGGCGACGGTGGAGAATATCTCCAGTTGGGTGAGGGTCATGAGTGTTTACTCATTTTACGATGAGTGGGTATTAGCCAAATCATACGTCACCCAATGAAAATTCAATGTAGGACGTTTCCGATGATTTGCGAGAACAGCCCGACCCGTTCCTCTGATGTGCCGGTGTATCTGAAGCTGGCGGCGGTCACCATGATCTGGGGCGGTACCTTTGTCGCGGGGCGTTTGCTGGCGGACAGCCTCAGCCCCTTGTTTGCTGCGAGCCTCAGGTTTTTGCTGGCCAGCGTGGCCTTGCTGCTGTTCCTGCTGATGGCCCGCGTGCCCTTGACCCGGCCCAACCCCCGGCAATGGCTGCAACTGGCGATCCTCGGCTTCTTCGGGATCTACTTCTACAACCTCTGCTTCTTTTATGGCCTGCACTACATCAACGCTTCGCGGGCCTCGCTGATCGTGGCGCTCAACCCGGCGGTCATCGGCCTGGCTTCATGGCTGCTGTTCAAGGAGCGTTTGAGCCGGGCGAAAGTCATCGGCATCGCGATCTGCATCGCCGGCGCCAGCGTGGTGATCGTCAGCCGCAACCCGCAACTGATGGCCGACAATGCCGATGCCTGGATCGGCGATCTGCTGATTTTCGGTTGTGTGCTGGGCTGGGGCATTTATTCGCTGTTCTCCAGGGAGCTCAACCACAGCCTGGGGCCGGTGCAGACCGTGACCTGGTCGATTCTGCTGGGCACCCTGATGCTCTGGGTCACCAGTGCGATTCGTGGCGAGTTGAGCTTCACCGCGCTGTTCAGCCTTGGTCCGCAACAGTGGTCGAGCCTGCTGTATCTAGGCGTATTGGGTTCGGCGCTGGCCTACATCGCCTATTACGACGGCATCCGCAAAATCGGCCCGACCCGCTCCGGCGTGTTCATTGCCCTGAACCCGTTGACGGCGGTTATCCTCGGCGCGCTGTTGCTGGACGAACAGCTCACCCTGGCGATGTACCTGGGAGGAGGGCTGATCCTGCTGGGGATTTACCTGTGCAATAAACCCCTTGCTTCGGTGTCGGAAAAGGGGATTTCATACAGAAGGCGGACAAACTGATTTACGCTGTGTAGAATCAGGTTACGCATACAAGAATTCGTCTTCCGGCAACGGAAGCTTCGCCCGCAAGAGCCTTGGGTCGACCATGAAGTTATTAGGGTTTCAATTGATCTACGGTGATTTCCTCGCCCGCAGCGTGCGGGGCATTTCCTGCGCGCCACCCGCCGGTCTCAGCATCTCCAGCAACTAACCTTCAGTTAATTGACCAGAATGATGAGGCGCCAACCATGGCAGATCTATACGAAAACCCGATGGGCCTGATGGGCTTTGAATTCATCGAATTCGCATCGCCGACCCCCAACACCCTGGAGCCGATCTTCGAGATCATGGGCTTCACCAAAGTCGCGACCCACCGTTCCAAGGACGTGCACCTGTATCGCCAGGGCGCGATCAACCTGATCCTCAACAACGAACCCAATAGCGTCGCCTCGTACTTCGCTGCCGAGCACGGTCCGTCGGTGTGCGGCATGGCGTTCCGGGTCAAGGATTCGCAAAAGGCCTACAAGCGCGCGCTGGAACTGGGCGCCCAGCCGATCCACATCGAAACCGGTCCGATGGAGCTGCACCTGCCGGCGATCAAGGGCATTGGCGGTGCGCCGCTGTACCTGATCGACCGTTTCGGTGAAGGCAGCTCGATCTATGACATCGACTTCGTCTACCTCGAAGGCGTGGACCGTCATCCGGTCGGCGCGGGCCTGAAAATCATCGACCACCTGACCCACAACGTGTATCGCGGTCGCATGGCCTACTGGGCGAACTTTTACGAGAAGCTGTTCAACTTCCGTGAAATCCGTTACTTCGACATCAAGGGCGAGTACACCGGCCTGACCTCCAAGGCCATGACCGCGCCGGACGGCATGATCCGCATCCCGCTGAACGAGGAATCGTCCAAGGGCGCGGGCCAGATCGAAGAGTTCCTGATGCAGTTCAACGGCGAAGGCATCCAGCACGTTGCGTTCCTGGCCGATGATCTGGTCAAGACCTGGGATCACCTGAAAAGCATCGGCATGCGCTTCATGACCGCACCGCCAGACACCTACTACGAAATGCTCGAAGGCCGCCTGCCGGCCCACGGCGAGCCGGTGGGCGAGCTGCAGGCGCGGGGCATTCTGCTGGACGGTTCGTCCGATAAGGACGACAAGCGTCTGCTGCTGCAGATCTTCTCTGAAACGCTGATGGGGCCGGTGTTCTTCGAGTTTATCCAGCGCAAGGGGGATGACGGTTTCGGTGAGGGTAACTTCAAGGCGCTGTTCGAATCGATCGAGCGGGATCAGGTACGCCGTGGTGTGTTGAACGCCGAGTAAGGCATTACACCGATCAAACTGTGGGAGCGGGCTTGCTCGCGAAGAGGCCGTGTCAGTCGACATCATCGTCGAATGACACACCGCATTCGCGAGCAAGTCGAATCGTCGCACCGCCGCTCCCACATTTGGTTTTTGGTGTTCTTACGGCCTACGCTGCCGCATCAAGTGCTTGAAACCTTCAAACACCAGCACCACCACCGCCAGCCAGATCGGAATGTAGGTCAACCATTCCCCGGACTTGATGCTTTCCCCCAGCAACAACGCCACGCCCAGCAACAGCACCGGCTCCACATAACTCAGCAACCCGAACAGACTGAACGGCAGCAAACGGCTGGCAATGATGTACACCACCAAGGCCGATGCACTGATCAGGCCGAGCAGCGGGATCAGCCACGCCAGGGCAGGGTACTGATCGAACACCCCAAACCCCTGTTCACCCCCGTGCACGAACCAGTAGGCAACCGGAAGCATCAGGGTCATGTCCACCCAGAGCCCGCCCAGGTTGTCGGTCTTCAGCCATTTGCGCAGCACGAAATACAGCGGATAACCCACGACCACCACCAGCGTGGCCCAGGAAAAGCCGCCGACCTGGTAAACCTCGTTGACCACGCCCAGACAGGCGAAGAACACCGCGATCTTCTGCAGGTACGACAGGCTTTCCCCGTAGGCGATGCGCCCGGTCAGCACCATGGCCAGCGGCAGCAGGAAATAGCCCAGCGACACATCCAGACTGTAGCCATTGAGTGGCGCCCACATGAACAGCCAGAGTTGCACGCCGAGCAGAGCCGCAGAAACAATCAGGCCCGCGACCAGTTTCGGTTGCGCCGCGACCCGACGCAGCAGGTCAGCCGCGCGCCGCCACTCGCCGGACACCACCATGAACACGGTCATGCAGGGCACGGTCAGCAGCATGCGCCAGCCAAAAATCTCCACGCCGCTCAAAGGGGTGAGCAGCGAGGTGTAGTAATACATGACGGCAAACAGCACCGAGGCTGAAACCGATAGAGCAATGCCTTTAGACAAACTGTCCTCGCGAAGTCGAAGGTAAAACGGGGTGCGGAGGATACGTGGTTTTTGTGCTGAATATTGGTCGGGTGCTCAATATTTCCAACAATCCCGAACCAAGAGCTAAAACCCTTGTGGGAGCGGGCTTGCTCGCGAAGGCGGACTGACATTCAACAATGATGGTGTCTGACCCGACGCTTTCGCGAGCAAGCCCGCTCCCACATTGACCGTGGCGTACGCAAATCCCGATGCAACCCGGACCCTGTGGGAGCGAGCCTGCTCGCGATAAATCTCAAGCCAACCGCGCCCTGCGCCCCGACACAAAATGGCTCACATCATTGAACCCCGGTGTCGAAGCATGCCCCGGCGTCACCAGTGAATCGATGAATGCCTCATCCTCTGCCGTAATCTTCACCGCCTGCGCCTTAGTGTAGGCATCCCACTGCGCTTCGGTGCGCGGGCCGACAATGGCTGAGGTCACCGCGCCGTTGTTCAGCACCCAGGCAATAGCGAACTCGACAATTCCCACCCCGCGCTCCAGGGTGTACTGCTGAATCTGCTGGGCAATACGCAACGACTCGGGGCGCCACTCGGTTTCCAGGATGCGCTTGTCCTGACGCCCGGCACGGCTGTTGGCGTCTGGCGCCACGTCCGGCGCGTACTTGCCGCTGAGCACCCCACGGGCCAACGGGCTGTAAGGCACCACACCCAGGCCATAGTTCTGCGCCGCCGTGATCTGCTCGGTTTCGGCCTGGCGGTTGACGATGTTGTACAGCGGCTGGCTGATGACAGGACGGTCGACCCCCAGCGCATCGGCCACACGAATCACTTCGGCGATGCGCCAGCCACGGTAATTGGACAGCCCCCAATAACGAACCTTGCCCTGGCGAATCAGATCGCCGATCGCCGACACGGTGACTTCCAGCGGCGTGTTGTGGTCCTCGCGGTGCAGGTAATAGATGTCGAGATAATCGGTGCCCAAACGGGTGAGGCTGGCGTCGATGCCATTGAACACATGCTTGCGGCTCAGGCCGCTGCGGTTCGGCACGCCATCCACCGGACCGAAGCCGACCTTGGTGGCCAGCACCCATTCATGGCGGTTGCCGGCAATCGCTTCACTGACAATTTCTTCGGAGCGTCCCTGGGTATAAACGTCGGCCGTATCGATGAAGTTGATGCCCTGATCCCAGGCCTTGTTGATGATGCGCAGGGAATCTTCGGCACTGGTCTGCTCGCCAAACATCATGGTGCCCAGGGTCAGGGTCGACACCTGCATACCCGATTGACCCAGCGTGCGATAGCTCATGTTGAAGTCCTTTTACCGGTGGGAAAGGCTTCATCAAATACCAGAAACGTCCGGGGGATCAAAATGAATTGTTGGCGCCGAGGTCGCGGGACTTCGGCGCCCGGAGGATCACTGGTTACGCAAGGTGCGCGTCATGCGCAGCGCCAGCAGGCTGCCGAAGGCGATCACCGCCGCCAGCAGATACAAGGCGGCATCGGTCGAACCGGTGCTGTCCTTGACCCAGCCCACCAGATAGGGGCTGAGGAAACCGGCCATCTGGCCCATGGAGTTGATCAGCGCCAAACCGCCTGCGGCCGCACCGGCACTGAGCATGGCGGTCGGCACCGGCCAGAACATCGGCAGGCCGGTGAGGGCGCCCATGGTGGCGATGGCCAGACCCAGGATGGCGATGGTCGGGTTGCCGGCGAAGTTCACCGCGATCAGCAGGCCGACCGCACCCATCAGCATCGGTACGACAAGATGCCAGCGGCGTTCCTTGCGCAGATCGGCGGAGCGACCGACCAGCAGCATGAACACGGCGGCCAGCAGATACGGGATCGCGCTCAACCAGCCGATCAGCAGGTTGTCGCTGAAACCGAGGTTCTTGATGATTGACGGCAGCCAGAAGTTGATCGCGTAGACGCCGCTTTGGATGCAGAAATAGATCAGGCCGAACGCCCAGATCGCCGGGTTCTTGAACACCGCCGCCAGCGAATCGCTGGTGGTCTTGGGCTTGTTGGCCAGGTCTTCGGCGTGGTCGGCTTCGAGCACCGAGCGCTCGAATGGGGTCAGCCACTTGGCGTTGGCGTAGCTGTCGCTGAGCAGGAAGTAGGCCAGCGCACCGAGGATTACGGTCGGAATGCCTTGCAGCAGGAACATCCACTGCCAGCCCGCCAGGCCGCCTTGTCCGGCGGCGAAGTGGTTGAGAATCCAGCCGGAGAACGGGCTGCCGAGCAGGCCGGACACCGGGATCGCCGACATGAACAGCGCCATGATGCGGCCGCGGCGGAAAGTCGGGAACCACTGCGAGAGGTACAGCACTACGCCTGGGAAGAAGCCGGCTTCGGCGGCGCCGGTGAACAGGCGCAGGGTGTAGAACCCGGTCGGGGTAGTGACGAACAACAGGCAAGTCGACAACGTGCCCCAGGTGATCATCATCAGCGCGATCCAGCGGCGCGGGCCGAATTTGGTCAGCGCCAAGTTGCTCGGCACGCCGCACAGCACGTAGCCGATGAAGAAGATCCCGGCGCCGAGGCCGTAGACGGTTTCGCTGAATTTCAGCGCGTCGAGCATCTGCAACTTGGCGAAGCCGACGTTCACCCGGTCGAGGTAGTTGAACAGGTAGCAGATGAAAATGAAGGGGATCAAACGCAGGGTAATGCGTTTGTAGACGGCATTTTTCTCGTCAACGATGGCCTGGGTAGCGGCGGCGCTCTGTGACATGGCGGGCTCTCTCTTTATTATGATTTTTTGCGATGCAAAGGGTAACGTTGATCGCCTTGAGAGTCTCGGCCACCGCCGTGGCCGCTGTCTTTGTGCCTGAGCACAGGGTTTGCATTCAAGGCCTGTGCGGGTGAACAACCGCGCGTCACCCACCCTCTGAAGGATCCCCGTTATGTTCGAACTCGATCACGACCTGGCCCAGGACATCGTCGACCGGGCGATGGCCATCCTGCCGTACAACGTCAACGTCATGGACAGCCAGGGCCTGATCCTCGGCAGCGGCGAGCCGGAGCGCATCAACACCCGCCATGAAGGCGCGCAACTGGTGCTGGCCAACGGTCGGGTGGTGGAGATCGATGCGCAGACGGCGATTCATCTCAAGGGCGTGCAGCCGGGCATCAACCTGCCGCTGATGCTCGACCAGCGCTTGATCGGCGTGCTGGGCATCACCGGCGAGCCCGATCAGTTGCGCACCTACGCCGCCCTGGTGCGCATGACTGCCGAAATGCTGGTAGGCCAGCGCAACCAACAGGCGGAACAGCAATGGCGGCGCCAGCGTTGCGATGATCTGCTGGCGTTGTTGCTCAGTGAGGCGGGCGACTCGCCACGGTTGATCGACGAGTCACAGCAACTGGGGCTCAAACCGAATTTGACGCGGGTGCCGTATCTGTTCGAGCTGGGCCTGGAACACGGGCCGGGGCAAACCGTCGAGGCGCTCAGCGCCTGGTTGACTACGCGCTACCCGGACAGCTGGTGCGTGAGCTCGGCGAAGTCGTCGTTGCTGTGGTGCCGGCCGGCCAGCCAGAGCGTGGAGAATGAGCGGCTGCTGGAAAAGCTCGACGGCCTGGGCTGGAACATCTTGCGCATCGCCGTGGGCGGGCAGGCCGATGGGCTGGCCGGGTTGCGTCGTTGCTATCGGCGGGTCGGTGACTTGCTGGCCTACGGGCGCGAGGTGTTGCCGCGCTCCAGGTTGCTGACCCTCAACCGCTACCGATTGCCGGTGATGCTCTGGCGCCACCGCAACGACGACGCCCTCGACGAACTGCTCAACCCCTTGCGCAAAGTCATCGCCAAGGACAGTAACGGCCAACTGCTGGCGACCCTGCGCAGCTGGTGCGACCACGACGGCCAGAGCCAGGCCTGCGCCGATGCCCTGGGCATTCACCGCAACAGTTTGCGCTATCGCATGGAGCGGATTGCCGAGTTGAGCGGGGTTGATCCGTTGCGGCTGGACGGGATGCTGGCGCTGTATCTGGGGGTGCAGTTGTTGCCCGATCCTCAATGATCACCACAAATCCCTTGTGGGAGCGGCGGTGCGACGATTCGACTTGCTCGCGAATGCGGTGTGTCAGTCGATGATGATTTCGACTGACACGGCCTCTTCGCGAGCAAGCCCGCTCCCACATTGGTTTTGTGGTGCGATTTCGATGCTTTTGTGGAAATGAACAATAATCCTCCTGCTCCCTTGTGCAGCAGACCGGCGTCATCGTGTTTGGCGACTGGCAGGATGAAGGTATTGGAACTGGAGAATTCCCATGAAAATCGTGATTGCCCCTGACTCGTTCAAAGACAGCCTCAGTGCTCAACACGTGGCTGACGCCATCAGTTTGGGCTGGCGGGAAGTGTGGCCCGATGCGCAGGTGATCACCTGCCCGATGGCCGACGGGGGCGAGGGTACTGTCGCGGCGGTACTGGCGGCATGCGGCGGGGAACGGCATCGTGCCGAAGTGCGCGGCCCCCTTGGCGAAACCGCCCATGCAAGCTCCGGGTGGTTGCCCGAAAGCCGCACCATGATCATCGAGATGGCCGAAGCCAGCGGATTGCAATTGGTTCCGGTCGTTCTGCGCAATGCCTGTGTCAGCAGCACCTATGGCACCGGCGAATTGATCCGCTACGCCCTCGACGAAGGCGCACAGCGCATCATTCTGGCTATCGGCGGCAGCGCCACCAACGATGGCGGCGCGGGCGCGTTGCAGGCGCTGGGCATGAAACTGTTCGATGCCCAGGGCGAGCCGCTCGCACCGGGCGGTCTGGCCCTGGCGAATCTGTTCCGCATCGACATCAGCGAACTCGACCCACGTCTGGCCTCCGTGCGTTTCGACATCGCCGCAGACGTCGACAACCCGCTTTGCGGACCTCAAGGCGCCTCCGCAGTGTTCGGTCCTCAAAAAGGCGCTTCGCCGGAGCAGGTTGAATTGCTCGATCACGCCCTCGGCCACTTCGCCGATCACTGCGCGAAAGTGCTGAACAAAGATGTGCGCGACGAGCCGGGCAGTGGCGCGGCGGGCGGCCTGGGTTTTGCCGCCAAGGCGTTTCTCGGGGCGCAGTTCATGCCCGGGGTGGAAGTGGTGGCTGAGCTGGTGGGCCTGGCCGAAGCCGTCGAAGGTGCCGATCTGGTGATCACCGGGGAAGGGCGGTTCGATGCCCAAACCTTGCGCGGCAAGACGCCCTTCGGCGTGGCGCAGATCGCCCGTGAGCGGGGCGTGCCGGTGATCGCCATCGCCGGGTCGTTGGGTGAGGATTACCAGGATCTCTACGCCCACGGCATCGACGCCGCGTTCTCCCTGGTCAGCGGGCCGATGACCCTGGACGACGCGTGCATGAACGCGCCGCGATTGCTGCGCGAGCGAGCGAGCGACATTGCGCGGGTCTGGCGAATCGCCGGGAAATAAAACCTGTAGGAGCGAGCACGCTCGCGATGGTGGCCCGGACACCGCGGGGCATCAGATGCCCAGCGTTATCGTTGACGACC
>NZ_JBSVXG010000002.1:0-86368 GCF_054070595.1 Pseudomonas sp. SDO55104_S430
CGGCGATCACAATAGTTGCGTAAGGCGCAAATTCTGTGGGAGCGGGCTTGCCCGCGATGGCGTCAGTTCAGCCGACATCTCTGTTGAATGTGTTGGCCTCATCGCGGGCAAGCCCGCTCCCACAGTGGTTTGGCGGTGTTAGTGGCCAGACAACGGCGGCGTACGCGGTGGAATCCGGCGCTTGCTCCCGGTGGATTCGAACGCCGCTGCAAAGCGCAGCAACGCCGAATCGTCATAGGCACGACCGGCGAAGGTCAGGCCCACCGGCATGCCGATGTCGGGCATCACACCCATCGGCACGGTCACCGTCGGTACACCCAGGTGGCGGATGGCGAGGTTGCCGTTGGCCACCCAGATCCCGTTGCTCCAGGCGATATCCGCCGAAGCCGGATTGACGTCCGCATCCGCCGGGCCCACATCGGCCACCGTCGGGAACAGCACCGCATCCAGACCCAGGCGATCCATCCAGTCCTCAAGGTCCATCTTGCGGGTCTGCTCCAGCCCACGCAGACCATCAGGCACGGTACTGATCTGATCCCAAGGCGTAATCCCGCGCTCTGCCATCTTCACGTATTCATCCATCCCCGCTGCCAGGTCTCCCTCGCGGTTAGGCAGGGTGCCGGGATCGTGCGGGAAAATCTGCGGACCATCGACGTCCACCAGCCGGTTCAGCTTCGGATCGCCGTTTGCCTGCAGGAAATCATCGAACGCCCACGCCGTCAGATCCCACAATTCATGGTGCAGGAACTCCTTGGAAACGATCCCGCGATTGAACACCGTCGGGGCTCCCGGACGATCGCCTTCGCAGTTCGAAACCAGCGGGAAATCCACTTCAATTACTTCGGCGCCTGCAGCCTCCAGAGCCTGACGCGCCTGCTGCCACAAACCAATCACCGAATCACGGGTGTTGATGCGCTGGCCGGTCGGACCTCCGATGCCCGGCGCTTCGCTGGTACCCGCTTCAGGGTCGGCATTGATGTACATGCGCGGAATGCCGAAGCGCTTGCCCGCGAGCGAGTCGGCCTTCGCCGCCAGCTCAAGGTAGGAAGCAGGGCGCACCGAGGCGACGCTCGGAATCGGCACCCAGGGTTGCAGGCGCCACAGGTCGCCGCGTTTGTCCGGATCTTCGGCCACCACCACATCGAGCACTTCGAGCAGGTCGGCCATGGTCCGGGCGAAGGGCACGACCACATCCATGGTCGGCGTCAGCGGCCAGTTGCCGCGCACCGAAATCACCCCGCGCGAAGGCGTGTAGGCGCACAGGCCGTTGTTCGACGCCGGGCCGCGACCGCTGGACCAGGTTTCCTCGGCCAGACCGAACGCCGCAAAGCTGGCGGCAGTCGCCGTACCGGCACCGTTGGACGAACCGGACGCGAAGGGCGCAGTGAGATAGTCAGCGTTGTACGGGCTCTCCGCCCGGCCATAGACCCCGCGCTGCATGCCGCCATTGGCCATCGGCGGCATGTTGGTCTTGCCCAGGCAGATCGCCCCGCCAGCGCGCAGGCGCTCGACGGTGAAGGCATCGCGGTACGCAACCAGATCCTTGAAGGCTGGGCTGCCGGATGCCGCGGTCAGGCCCTTGACCAGGTAACTGTCCTTGGCGGTATAGGGAATGCCGTCGAGCGGGCCGAGGGTCTGGCCCTTGGCGCGACGCTCGTCCGAGGCCTGCGCTTCCTTGAGCGCATCTGGGTTGCGCACCACCATGGCATTGAGCGCCGTTGACGTCTCGGGACCATCAAAGGCATCGATGCGGGCGAGGTAGGCCTGCACCAATTCGACTGCCGTGGTCTGGCCGGATTCGAGCGCGGCGCGCAGTTGAGCAATGGAAACTTCGGTGACTTCGATCATACGGTTACCACCGGCAGCGAAAGGGGAAGGCGATTAATGATTGCCTCAAGGGAGATCTGGAGCACGGGAACATCACTTTTCTGAAAGGGTATTTTTATAGTGTTACGGGTTGCACAGCCTTACGCGACGGGGGCTGGATTTCAACCTCGGCGTCGCATTCTGCCGCAAACCGCACACATGTCGTTTAACAAGTCGCTGTTTTCAAAGAAAAAAATTTACTCGAAGGGCTTCACAGACGAAACAAATGTTGGTAAATTTCCGCGCATTCCGAAACACACCCTTAAACAGGGCGTGAATCAGGGATCGAATGCCAGGCATTCACAGCAACATTCGCAGGGGCGTCGCCAAGCGGTAAGGCAGCAGGTTTTGATCCTGCCATGCGTTGGTTCGAATCCAGCCGCCCCTGCCATATTCGCAGTATCAGAAACGCCAGTTCCGCAAGGAGCTGGCGTTTTTTTTATACCCGCTTTAAACCCTTCCAGATCCATCCGGACACGGATATTGGCCATTTCGATCCCCTTTTGGCCTGCCTCACGCTGTGAACCGACTAACCTGTCAGCAAGAATCAAAGTCACAACCAGAGACCTTGATCTTCTTTGCCCTTGGCCGTTCCTGCGGCCACTGCCGTCTACAAAACAGAAAAAAACCAACGAGCTGACATTGGGGAACTGATCCATGGACACCATGAAACGCATCCTGGGCGCCACGGTTTGCGGGCTGTCGCTGCTGGCCAGCGCCGTGCACGCCGAACAGCGCGAGTTGAGGGTCTACAACTGGGCGGATTACATCCTGCCGTCCGTGCCCAAGGATTTTGCCGACAAGACCGGCATCAAGGTCACCTGGGACACCTTCGACACCAACGAATCCCTGGAGGCCAAGCTGCTGACCGGCAACTCCGGATACGACCTGGTGGTGCCGTCGAACCAGTTCATCGAAACCCAGATCAAGGCCGGTGTGTTCCAGAAACTCGACAAGTCCAAGTTGCCCAACTGGCAGCATCAGGACCCGGCACTGCTCAAGCTGCTCGACGCCAATGACCCGGGCAACCAGTACGGCGTGCCCTACATGTACGGCACCGTGCTGATCGGCTTCAACCCGGCCAAGGTCAAGGCGGCGCTGGGCGAGAACGCGCCGGTGGACAGCTGGGATCTGGTGTTCAAGCCCGAGAATATGGAGAAGCTCAAGTCCTGCGGCGTAGCGATGCTCGACTCGCCATCGGAGATCCTGCCGCTGGCCCTGCATTACCTGAAGCTGGACCCGAACAGCCAGAACCCGGCTGACTACGAGAAAGCCAAGGCGCTGATGCTCAAGATTCGCCCCTATGTCACCTATTTCAACTCCGCCAAATACATGACCGACATCGCCAACGGCGACATCTGCGTGGCCATCGGTTACTCCGGCAGCTTCTATCAGTTCGGCAACCGCGCCAAGGAAGCGGGCAACGGCGTGGTGGTCGACTGGCGTCTGCCGAAGGAGGGTGCGCCGATCTGGTTCGACACCTTCGCCATCCCGAAAAGCGCGAAGAATGTCGAGGAAGCCCACGAATTCCTCAACACCTTGCTCGACCCGAAAGTCATCGCCCCTATCAGCGATTTCCTTGGCTACCCGAACGTGAACAAGGATTCGTTGCCGCTGATCAACAAGGAAATCACCGGCAACCCCAACCTGACCCCCACGCCACAGGCCCTGGCAACGCTGTACGTGGTGCAGCCATTGCCGCAGAAGCTGGAGCGGGTGCGCACCCGAGTCTGGACCGCCATCAAATCCGACAAATAACCCGATCCCCCCTGTAGGAGCGAGCTTGCTCGCGATGGTCGTCAACGATAGCGCTGGCTGTCTGAATGCCCGCGGTGTCTGGACGTTCATCGCGAGCAAGCTCGCTCCTACAGGTGAACGTGGTGTGCAAATGGGGTGCATGTCGTCGGCTTCAGGCTTGTATTGATTATGTTCGTAATATATTGTCAGCGCACATGTCGAACGCAGGGGCCAAAGCCTCTGGGCGAGACTGAGTGAAACCCTTTGGTTTTTTTTGACCTTATAAATGACGTTCATCATCAATAAAAATGCCGGTGAACCTTCACAACGTCTGGCGGACACCCCCATGGATCAATCACTCAAATCTCTTCGTTACCCGTTTGCCGCATTGGCGCTCACTCTGCTCAGCGCCTGCGATCGCGCACCGGTGGCCGCCAACGCACCCGGAGCACCCCATGTCACGGTCGCCAAGGTTATCGAGCAGCCCATCACCGAGTGGGATGAAGTCACCGCTCGCCTTGAGGCGCCGGAAACCGTCGAAATCCGCCCACGGGTATCGGGGCAGATCGAACGGGTGGCCTTCACCGATGGCGAGCTGGTGAAGAAGGGCGACCTGCTGTTTCAGATGGATCCACGGCCGTTCGAACATGAGGTGCATCGCTTCGAAGCCCAGCTGCAACAAGCCCGGGCCACCCTGGTGCGCACCGCCAACGAAGCCCAGCGCGGGCAGCGCCTGTTGGGCAGTAACGCGATTTCCGCGGAGCTGGCCGACACCCGCAACACCACCGCCCAGGAGGCCAAGGCCGGCGTCGATGCGATCCAGGCCCAGCTCGATCTGGCGCGCCTGAACCTGAGCTTCACCCGCGTCACCGCGCCCATCAGCGGTCGCGTCAGTCGCGCGGAAATCACCGCCGGCAACATCGTCACTGCCGACACCACGGCGCTGACCAGTGTGGTCTCCACCGACAAGGTCTACGCCTATTTCGATGCCGATGAGCGCCTGTTCCTCAAGTACGGAAAACTCGCCCGCCAGGGCCAGCGTAGCCAGACCACTCCCGTGTACATGGGCCTGTCGAACGAGGAGGGCAACACGCACCTGGGGCAGATGAACTTCGTCGACAATCAGGTCAATCCCAAGACCGGCACCATCCGCGGTCGCGCGGTGTTCGATAACGCCGACGGCCAATACACCCCAGGCCTCTATGCGCGCCTGAAACTGGTGGGCAGCGCCGCCTACGCGGGTCTGTTGATCAGGGACGAAGCGGTGGGCACCGACCTGGGCAAGAAGTTCGTGCTGGTGGTCGATCAGGACAACAAGACCCTGTACCGCAACGTCGAACTGGGGCCGAAGCTTGAAGGCCTGCGCATCGTGCGCAGCGGCCTGCAGAAAGAAGACCGCATCGTCATCAACGGCCTGCAACGGGTCCGCCCGGGTGCTGTGGTCGCGCCGCAGGACGCACCGATGGCCGACGCGGAAACCGTCGCGGCCCTGACCCGTCAGCGCCAGGCCGTCGAAGCGAGCAATCAACCTGCAAGCCCATCGTCCGCAGCCGTCAAATCACCCGCCCTGGTGAAGACGGATGCGGCTCTGACACCTCGCGGATAAGGGCCCACCGACATGAAATTCTCTCAGTTCTTTATCACCCGGCCGATCTTTGCCGCGGTGCTGTCGCTGCTGATCCTGATCGCCGGCGCCATCTCGCTGTTCCAGCTGCCGATCAGCGAATACCCGGAAGTCGTGCCACCGACCGTGGTGGTTCAAGCCAGCTATCCGGGGGCCAACCCCAAGGTCATCGGCGAAACCGTGGCCGCGCCTTTGGAACAGGCGATTACCGGTGTCGAGAACATGCTCTACATGTCCTCGCAGTCGACCGCCGATGGCCGCCTGACCCTCACCGTAACCTTCGCCCTGGGCACCGATCTGGATAACGCCCAGGTCCAGGTGCAGAACCGCGTGACTCGTACCGAACCGAAGCTGCCGGAGGAGGTGACGCGCATCGGCATCACCGTCGACAAGGCCTCGCCGGAACTGACCCTGCTGGTACACCTGATCTCGCCGGACAAGCGCTACGACATGCTCTACCTGTCCAACTACGCGATCCTCAATGTGAAGGATGAGCTGGCGCGCCTGGAAGGCATCGGTACCGTGAAGATGTTCGGTATCGGCGACTACTCGCTGCGCATCTGGCTCGACCCGGACAAGACCGCCTCGCGCAACCTGACCGCCACCGATGTGGTCAACGCGGTGCGCGAGCAGAACCGCCAGGTCGCCGCAGGCCAGCTTGGCTCGCCGCCAGCGCCGAATGCCACCAGCTTCCAGATGTCGATCAACTCCCAGGGCCGGCTGGTCACCGAGGAAGAATTTGAAAACGTGATCATCCGCAGTGGCCCGAACGGCGAAATTACTCGTCTGAAGGACATCGCGCGGATCGAACTGGGCTCCAACCAATACGCCTTGCGCGCCATGCTCAACAACCAGGAAGCGGTGGCGATGCCGATCTTCCAGCGTCCGGGTGCCAATGCCATCGACGTGTCCGATCAGGTGCGGGCGAAGATGGCGGAGCTGAAGAAAAGCTTCCCCGAAGGCATGGACTACGAAATCGTCTACGACCCGACCATCTTCGTGCGCAGCTCCATTGAAGCGGTGGTGCACACGCTGTTCGAGGCGCTGATCCTCGTGGTGCTGGTGGTGATCCTGTTCCTGCAAACCTGGCGTGCCTCGATCATCCCGCTGGTGGCGGTGCCGGTGTCGCTGATCGGTACCTTCGCGGTGATGCATCTTCTCGGGTTTTCGCTCAACGCGCTGTCGCTGTTCGGCCTGGTGCTGGCCATCGGCATCGTGGTCGACGACGCCATCGTGGTGGTGGAGAACGTCGAGCGAAACATCGAGTCCGGGCTGGAACCGGCCGAAGCGACCCGCAAAGCCATGGGCGAAGTGACCGGGCCGATCATCGCGACCGCGTTGGTGCTCTGCGCCGTGTTCGTACCGGCGGCGTTCATTTCCGGGCTCACCGGGCAGTTCTACAAGCAGTTCGCTTTGACCATCGCCATCTCGACGGTGATCTCGGCGTTCAACTCCCTGACCCTGTCGCCAGCGCTGGCGGCGGTATTGCTCAAGGCCCATGACGCGCCGAAAGACCGCTTCTCCAAGGTGCTGGACCGGATGCTCGGCGGTTGGCTGTTCAAGCCGTTCAACCGAGTTTTTGAGAAGGCCAGTCGCGGCTACGTGGTCGGCGTAGGCAAGATCATCCGCGGCAGCGGGATTGCCCTGCTGCTTTACGCCGGGCTGATCGCCTTGACCTACATGGGCTTCAGCACCACGCCGACCGGTTTCGTGCCGACCCAGGACAAGAAGTACCTGGTGACCTTCGCGCAGCTGCCGGATGCCGCGAGCCTGGATCGCACCGAGTCGGTGATCCGGCGCATGAGCACCATCGCCATGAACGAGCCGGGCTTCGACAGCGCCGTGGCGTTTCCGGGACTGTCGATCAACGGCTTCACCAACAGCCCGAACTCCGGTATCGCCTTCATCGGCCTGCGCCCGTTCGATGAGCGCAAGGACCCGAGCCTGTCCGCCGGGGCGATTTCAGCCTCGCTCAACGCCAAGTTCGGCGAGATCCAGGACGCCTACACCGCCGTATTCCCGCCACCGCCGGTCCAGGGCCTGGGCACCATCGGCGGCTTCCGTCTGCAGATCGAGGACCGCGGCAATCTGGGCTACGACGAGCTGTACAAGGAGACCATGAACATCATTGCCAAGAGCCGCAACGTGCCGGAACTGGCCAGGGTGTTCACCAGCTACACGGTCAACGTGCCGCAAGTCGAAGCGGCCATCGACCGGGAGAAGGCCAAGAATCACGGGGTGAAGATCAACGATATTTTCGACACCCTGCAGGTCTACCTCGGTTCGCTGTACGCCAACGACTTCAACCGTTTTGGCCGCACCTATCAGGTCAACGTGCAGGCCGAACAACAATTTCGCCAGGAACCGGAGCAGATCGGCCAGTTGAAGGTGCGCAACGATCGCGGCGAGATGATTCCGCTGGCCACCTTCGTCAAGGTCAGTCCGACCTCGGGGCCGGACCGGGTTTCGCACTACAACGGTTTCCTCACCGCGGAAATCAACGGTGCCGCCGCCCCTGGTTACAGCTCCGGCCAGGCCCAGGCCGCTATCGAGAAGCTGCTCAAGGAGGAATTGCCCAACGGCATGACCTACGAATGGACCGACCTGACCTACCAGCAGATCCTTTCCGGCAACACCGCGCTGCTGGTGTTCCCGCTCTGCGTGTTGCTGGCGTTCCTGGTGCTGGCGGCGTTGTACGAAAGCTGGAGCCTGCCACTGGCGGTGATCCTGATCGTGCCCATGACGCTGCTGTCGGCGATTGCCGGGGTGATCATCTCCAAGGGCGACAACAACATCTTTACCCAGATCGGCCTGATCGTACTGGTGGGCCTGGCGTGCAAGAACGCGATCCTGATCGTCGAGTTCGCCAAGGATCGACAGGACCAGGGCCTGTCGCCGCTTGATGCCGTGCTGGAGGCCTGCCGCATGCGTCTGCGGCCGATCCTGATGACCTCGTTCGCCTTCATCATGGGAGTGGTCCCGCTGGTAACTTCCAGCGGCGCAGGCTCCGAAATGCGCCGGGCCATGGGCGTTGCGGTGTTCTCCGGAATGCTCGGCGTGACCTTCTTCGGCCTGCTGCTGACACCGGTGTTCTTTGTCCTCATTCGCCGCTTTATCGAACGTAAAAAGGCCCGCGCGCTGAAACTGGAGGTACAACCATGAAAGCTCTGAAGTTGTTTTTGCCCAGCCTTCTGGTGAGCGCCCTGGCGGCTTGCACGGTCGGTCCGGATTACAAGACCCCCGACACGCCACCGGCCTCAAGCACTTATGCGAAAGCGGCCAACTACGATCAGTCGCGATTCGAATCGGTGTGGTGGCAGCAGTTCGACGATCCGACGCTCAACCAGCTGGTGAGCCAATCCCTGCAAGGCAACCGCGACCTGCGCGTGGCCTTCGCCCGCTGGAAAGCGGCCCGGGCGATTCGCGACGACATCAGTAACGACAATCTGCCGGTGGTCACCAGCCGCGTGAGCAGCGTGCAGGGTCGCTCGCAGGTGCCGGGGCAGACCGAGAGCCGGGTGAATACCGAGCGCTACGATCTGGGTCTGGACATGGCTTGGGAGATCGACCTGTTCGGGCGCATCCAGCGTCAGCTTGAATCGAGCGATGCCCTGGAAGATGCCGCGGCGGCGGATCTGTATCAGCTGCGGGTGACGATGATCGCCGAGCTGGTGGATGCCTACGGGCAACTGCGCGGTGCGCAACTGCGGGAGAAAATCGCCCTGGCCAACCTGAAGAACCAGAACGACTCGCGCAGCGTCACGGTCAGCCTGCGCGATGCCGGCGTCGGCAACGAACTGGATGTGGTGCGCGCCGATGCGCGACTGGCGGCCGTCGAAGCCAGCGTGCCGCAGCTGCAAGCGGAGCAGGTGCGGCAGAAAAACCGCATCGCCACCTTGCTGGGTGAGCGTCCCGAGCAGATGAGTGTCTTGCTGAGCCCCAAAGATATTCCGGCTATCGCCAAGGCGCTGCCGATCGGTGATCCCGCCGAGCTGCTGCGTCGTCGTCCGGATGTGATGGCGGCGGAGCGCCGGCTGGCGTCGGCAACAGCGGATGTCGGCGTGGCCACCGCCGACCTGTTCCCACGGGTCAGCCTGAGCGGTTTCCTGGGCTTTACCGCCGGGCGCGGTTCGCAGATCGGATCCAGCGCCGCTCGTGCCTGGAGCCTCGGCCCGAGCATCACTTGGGCAGCGTTCGATCTGGGCAGCGTGCGAGCGCGCATCCGTGGTGCCAACGCCGATGCCGAAGGCGCTTTGGCCACCTATGAACAGCAGGTGTTGCTGGCGCTGGAAGAATCGGAAAACGCCTTCAGCGACTACGGCAAACGCCAGCAGCGGCTGTTGTCGCTGATCAGGCAAAGCGAGTCGAGCCGCAAGGCGGCGGACCTGGCGGGCATCCAGTACAAGGAAGGTTCGGTGGATTATCTGGTGCTGCTCGACGCCGAGCGTGAACGCCTGAACGCCGAAGATGCCCAGGCCCAGGGCGAGATCGATCAGTATCGGGGGATCGTCGCGATCTACAAGGCGCTGGGCGGCGGGTGGGATGCAGGGGGCAAACAGGTTACAGCGATGAATTGATCATGACACGGACCCTGTAGCAGCTGGCGCAGCCTGCGTCCGGCTGCGTAGCAGTCGCAAAACCTGTGCACCGGATCTATCTGAAACACCGCGGTGCATGGATTTACGACTGCTTCGCAGCCGGACGCAGGCTTCGCCAGCTGCTACAAAGGGCGTGTTTGGCTGGGATCCCTCAAATCACTTCAAACCGGCATACACCAGCTTCACAAAGAAATCCGGCTTGATCACGAAATGCCCCCATTTCCCGTCAAACGCCGCCGAAGGTTTCGCCG
Source organism: Pseudomonas sp. SDO55104_S430 (assembly GCF_054070595.1). Taxonomy (NCBI): domain Bacteria; kingdom Pseudomonadati; phylum Pseudomonadota; class Gammaproteobacteria; order Pseudomonadales; family Pseudomonadaceae; genus Pseudomonas; species Pseudomonas sp. SDO55104_S430. Next base: position 10,077 of record NZ_JBSVXG010000002.1, read on the forward strand.
CGACAACTTCCTCCAGCGACTTACCCTGTTGTTTGAGCCGTGCGACGTTATCGCGCACGCCCACCAGCATGTCGCGAAACTCGATAACCTGCGCCCGTGTCCCCACCGGACCATGCCCCGGAATCACCAGCGTGTGATCCGTGGTGCGCGCAATCGCTTCGTTGGCCCAGTGGATCGCTGCATCGATACTGCCGCCATCCTGGTTGTCGATAAACGGATAACCGGCATTCCAGAACGTATCGCCCATCGCCAGAACATCGGCTTTTTCAAAGTAGATCGACAGGTCGCCATCGGAGTGACCGGGGCCGAAATTCTCGACCTTGATTCGGCTGGAATCGAAGTTGAAACTCTTCTCCCGATCCACCAGCACTGTCGGTTGAGCGTCTTTCGCAACCGGCTGGAAAGTCCAGTTCCAGTCATCGACATGGGTCGTCTGCGACAGATGCTTCAGCGTATTGACCTGCGCCACGATGGTCGCGCCATCCGCGTTCAACCAGGCATTGCCGTCGGTGTGATCCCAATGCCAGTGGGTGTCGACCACATACTTCACCGGCGCCGGGCTGATCGCCATGAGCGCCGCCTTGACCTTCTCCCGGTTCTTGCTGATACCGGCATCCACCAGAAACTTCCCGTCCTTGCCCGACAACACCACGATATTCCCACCGGAACCCTCCAGCACACTGACGTTGTCACGAAGGTGGTGGGTGACGATATCCGTATCCGCCCGCAGCAAATAATGATGGCCGGCACCGGTGTGGAAATAGTCGTCCTGAACAGGTTTCTCATCGACGGCAAACGCCAGGCCGGCGCCGAGTAACGAGGTGGTGGCGATAATCGCGGACAGCAGGAAATGGGCAGACAATGGGGCAGGAGGTTTTTCAGCGCAGGTCATTTCGGTTTCTCGACAGTGTCAGGTCCGACCGTTGAAAAAGGATCGATCGGTCCTGAAACCCTACGCGGCGGTGGAGCGGGGGCAGAAGTGCAATTTTCGTATTATGAAAATGCAGGGCGTGCATCCCCCTCTGTAGGAGCGAGCATGCTCGCGATGCACCCGAGAACGCCGCGGGGTATCAGGCTCCCCGCGTCATCGTTGGCGACCATCGCGAGCCTGCTCGCTCCTACAGGTAATGCTTCAGCAGTTGAGTAATGCGGCAAGCTCGATCATGGACTCCGCGACTACATCCCAATCCTGTTCCGGCTGCAAATCGATTGTCTGTCCAGCCCCATGCTCCACGGGTCGTCTGACGAACACCGTGCGAAACCCGCAAGCCCGTGCCGCGACAAGATCGCTGTTGTGCGCCGCCACCATGGCCACGCGATTAGGTGGCAGACCCACGGCTTCTGCCGACCGGAAATAAACCTCCGGCTGAGGTTTGTAGGCGCGGGCGAGTTCGGCGCCGGTGATGACGTCCCAGGGCAGGCCGCCGTAGCGGGCGAGGTTCATCATGCCGGCGATGTGGCCGTTAGAGATCGGGCCGATGGCGAAACGTCGTTTCAGGCGCGTGAGGCCTTCGACGGAGTCAGGCCATGGGTCGAGCTTCTGCCAGGCCGTGCTCCAGGCGGCGATATCGGCCGGGTCGAGTCGTCCGGCTTCGACGCCATGCCTGGCCATCAACGCTTCGAGATTCTCCCGGTTCAAAATGTCAAGCGTGACAAAGGCCCGCTCACCCGAGCGTACGCGCTGCATCGACGGCTGGTACAGCGACCGCCATTCATCGGCGAAGGCCAGCGGGTCGATCTGCACGCCGAGTTGCTGCAAATACGGCGCGGATTCCCGGGCGACGCTGGTTCGCCAGTCGACCACGGTGCCAAAGACATCGAAGCCAAGAAAGCCGACTTCATTCAGTGCGCTCATGTTCAGTCTCCTGCGCAGTCGGGGGAACACTTCAACGCCAGCCGAGGGCAGGGGCGACGTGCTTGAGGATGTTTTCGATGACGTGCGCGCAATAGTCCACGCCCAGTTGATTGGGGATGGTCAGCAGCAGGGTGTCCGCCGCTGCGATGGCCTCGTCCTTGGCAAGCTCTTCGATCAATACATCCGGTTCGGCGGCGTAATTGCGGCCGAAGATTCTTTGCGTGTCGTCTTCGAGAAAACCGATAGTGTCCTCGGTCTGGTCATTGCGGCCAAAGTACATGCGATCCATGTCGTTGGTGATTGCAAAGATGCTGCGGCTGACCGACGTGCGCGGCTGGCGGGTGTGTCCGGCCTGTTTCCAGGCCTCGTGGTACACCCGGATCTGCTCGGCCTGCTGGATGTGCAGGGGCTGACCGTTCTCGTCGTTTTTCAGGGTGGATGTCTGCAGGTTCATGCCCATCTGCGCTGCCCACACCGCGGTCGCCTCGGAGCCCGAACCCCACCAGATCCTGTCGCGAAGGCCTTCGGAATGGGGCTCGAGCCGCAGCAATCCCGGTGGATTGGCAAACATGGGCCGGGGGTTAGGTTCGGCGAAGCCCTTGCCACGCAGCAGTTCATAAAACACTTCGGTGTGGCGCCGCGCCAGGTCGGCATGGGTCTCGCCTTCGCGGGGCTCGTAGCCGAAATGCCGCCAGCCATCCATGACCTGCTCGCCCGAACCGCGGCTGATGCCCAGTTGCAGGCGCCCGCCGGCAATCAGGTCTGCGGCGCTGGCATCTTCGACCATGTAGTAAGGATTCTCGTAGCGCATGTCGATGACGCCGGTGCCGATTTCGATCCGGCTGGTTTTGGCGCCGACGGCCGCCAGCAGAGGGAAGGGTGACGCCAGTTGCCGGGCGAAATGATGGACGCGGAAATACGCGCCGTCCGCGCCCAGCTCCTCTGCCGCCACGGCCAGATCGATCGATTGCAGCAGCACGTCGGAGGCTGAACGGGTCTGCGAATGCGGGGACGGGGTCCAGTGCCCGAAATTCAGAAAGCCGATTTTTTTCATGGGATGCTCCCGAAGGGAAAGGGATGAATGGCGCTAATGTAGTCCGCGCCATCCATGACCTGTACCCCCCGTGCATTTGTTACAGCTTCAACCGTTAGTTGTGAATGCGCTGAGTTCCCGAACGTTAGCCGCCCTTGGCAGAGGCCAGATGGTACGCAACCAAGGCATTGGCATGCCCATGGCCCATGCCGTGATCGTTTTTGAGCACGGCCACCATTTCCATGTGCTTCTTGCCATCCAGGGTCTTGAGAAAGTCCAGCCAGTGAGAGACCGGCTGCCCGTACTTCTTTTCAATCGAAGGAAAGTACGATGCAGGTCCTTTTACTTTTGTCTCTTCGGTCATGCTGCAAGCTCCAGTTTTGCGGTCCGTTGATACTCACTTGCTGTTCTGTTTCTGCTTGAGATCCGCCTCGGTCCAGACGCCGGCGAGCGGGCCTCCCGGCAAGCCTTCAGCGGCTCGGGCCAGGGGGAAGGGCACCGGAACGAAGCCGGCGTCGCGTACCAGCCGTTCTCCCATTTCCTTGGCCTTGGTATCGTCGGCGAAGACCGGAATCGCCTTGCCGTCTCCGGACTGATCTTTCATCGCCATGTAGCCGATGGCATTGAATCCTCGCACCAGGTGCGCGCCGGGCAGGTATTGCTGGTCGGCCACTGAAACGCCGGTTTCCAGCGCCTTGCGCCCGGTATCGCCGTCACGCCCGCTGAAGGGGTTGCTGGTACTGAACACCACCTTGCCGTTCAGATGGCCCTTGAGCTGTTCCGCCACCACCGGCATGGCGCCGTAGGGAACGCTCAGCACGATCACCTCGCCCCATTTCGCGGCATCGTCGACTGAGCCTGCCTGGGCGTTGGGGCCGGCGGTCTTGACCAGTTCACTCAACTCCTCGGGATGGCGTGAGGAGAACATCACCGAGTGCCCGGCCTTGACCCAAAGCGTGCCGAGCGTGCCACCGACCTTGCCGGCGCCGATCACGCTGATCTTGAGGCCGTCCGCCGCAGCCTGTCCGGCGCACAGAATCAGGCCGGAGAACAGCAAAACGAGGATTCTGAACATGCTCTGTACCCCTGGGGGTTGGAAAGTGATGTAACCACCGTAGTAGAGGCCGCGCAGATGCGAAAGGCGGGCGAAGGGCGCGAGGCGTTTTTTGGATTGGCTGCTGATGGGTGGGTGGTGCCGTTTGTCCGTTGAACTTGGGTTAAGGGTACCTCTCTAAAGGAAATGTGGGAAAATTTCCCACGCAAAGGTGCTAACTGGCGTTGAAGGATCGCGCGGAAAGCGCAGTGGCTGTCGATGCTGCAGATTTATGTCCGTGCCGGTTGGCTGGTCGCTTTTTGGCGGCTGGAACTCACGGGATTGCGTTCGATATGGAAATGACTACGCAGCTCCAGGCGGAGGTGCAACATGCATATCAACAAATGTTTATTGGCCCTGGCCATAGGCGGAGTCCTGTCGGCTTCGACTGTCCTGGTACCGGATTACATCAGTGGTTTCTCCAGCGCGTACGCCCGGGATGGCGGTAGCGGCGGAGGAGGCGGTGGTGGAGGCGGACACGGCGGCAGCGGTGGTGGCGGTGGTGGCCACGGCGGCGGGTCCGGTAATGGCGGTGGCGGCGGCGGTTCCGGCAACGGTGGCGGCGGAAGCGGCCACGGTGGTGACGGCGGAGGCGGTAACGGCGGCGGTGGTGCAGGCAATGGCGGTGGCCATGGAGACGGGGGTGGTCATGGCGCTTCAGGCCATGACGGCAACGGTCATGGCGGCGTCGCTGGAAACACTGGCGGCAGAGGTCGGGACAATGCCCGCAACCACGACGCCAACGACGATAACGGTCGCGCCCGGGACGCTGCCCGTAACGACAACAATGCTGCCCGAGCGGCTGCCCGCAATGATGCCGATGCAGCCCGAGACGCAGCCCGCGCCGATGCAGACGCTGCTCGCGATGCCGCCAAGGCTGCGGCAGACAGGGCGAGAGACACGGCCAGGGCCAACGCGGACGCAGCGCGTGACGCGGCAAGAAGGGCTGGCGATCCAAACGCCGACGCTACCCGCGATGCTGCCAGGGCCGCAGCCGATGCAACCCGTGACGCGGCCCGTCGCGACGCAGATGCAACCCGCGATGCAGCCAAGGCAACTGCGGACGCCACCAGAGACGCCGCCAAGGCACAGGCCAACGCGGACCGCAATGCTGCCAGAGCCCAGGCCAGCGCAATCAGAGATCCGGACGCTCCAGATGCCCCGGATATGGACGTAGTCGAGGCACGCAACTAGTCCCTAATGTAGGAGCAAGGCTTGCCCGCGAAGGCGTAGTGTCAGGCCGGTCAGTGTCGACTGGCCGGACGCCTTCGCGGGCAAGCCTCGCTCCTACGGGGTTTTGTGTGCGCTCACTGACCGTTCGTCGTCCTCTCGAAAAATATCCTTTGATACCACCAGGCGTTTGGATGATTATCTGTACATCGCATGCGATCTAATCGAAAGCGACAAATAAAACTCAACCTGTGCCGTTTGGAGATCCAGCCATGAAAACCGAAAGCCACCACAATATGTCCCGCTCCACCCATCACGCTTTCGATGGCCACAACGGCAACAACTGGATCTGCGCCGCCTGATAAAAATCTGTTAACACCTTAATAATCGCATGCGATCAAATCGCATAAGAATTTGAATCGAGAGGAAGCCCCCATGAGCAAGATCGAAAAAGTCCTGGCCACCGGCAAAACCCACACCACCCACAGCGCTACCGGCACCACCTCGCGCGGCCACAACGGCAATCTCGACATCGCGCTGTCTTCGCCCGGTGCTGCCCAGCCAGCCCACGTGTTCGCCGCCACCCAGCCACACCCGAAAGCCGAGCAACTGTTCGCCGGGGCCTGGTCGGCCTGCTACACCGCAGCGGTAGGGCTGGTCGCTCAAGAGCGCAACATCGTGTTGCCGGCAAACATGGCCGTCGACATCGAGGTGGACCTGGGCCAGACAGGGCCGGACTACTTCCTTCAGGCTCGATTGACCCTGAGCGTACCGGGGCTGGCACATGACGTGGCGACCGAACTGGCACACATCGCCGATTCCATCTGCCCTTACTCCAAAGCCACGCGCGGCAACATCGACATGGCCCTGAACGTACTCACCGCCTGATAAATATCACGTATACGATTAAAGCGTATACGAATCACAACTCTGTAAACCTGAGGAAACCATCATGAGCAAGATCGAAAAAGTCCTGGCCAGCGGCAAAACCCACACCACCCGCAGCAGCACCGGCAACACCTCGCGCGGCCACAATGGCAGTCTCGACATCGAACTGTCGTCGCCCGGCAGTTCCACGCCAGCGCACGTTTTCACCGGCGTCCAGCCGCACCCGAAAGCCGAGCAACTGTTCGCCGGGGCCTGGTCAGCCTGCTACATCGCCGCGGTGGGGCTGGCCGCCCAGCAGGCGAAAGTGACCCTGCCGGCCGATACCGCGGTCGATATCGAAGTGGACCTGGGCCAGACCGGTGCAGAGTACTTCCTCCAGGCCCGACTGACGCTGCGTGTACCGGGCCTGACCCACGAGGTCGCCACTGAACTGGCCCACACGGCCGATGCGATCTGCCCGTACTCCAAGGCCACCCGCGGCAACATCGATGTCGCGATCAACGTCATCACCGCTTGACGCGACACACTGCCGGTTCAGCAGGACATCCCTGGTGAACCGGCAGTCCGTTTTCATAGAACGAGGAAAGTGCGCACTACCGATACCATCGCATGCGATGTATAGTCGACCCTCGCAACCCTTCGTCTTTTGCCCCAGAGAACGCTCATGAAATCGACCAAGAAGCTCGCCGCCCTCGACCTCAAGCTCTCTGAATTCCTCTGCTTTGCGGTCTATTCCTCCAACCTGGCCTTCGGCAAGGCATACAAGCCCATGCTCGAACGGCTCGGCCTGACCTACACCCAATACATCACCCTCGTCGCGCTCTGGGAGGAAGACAACCAGACCGTCGGCAGTCTCGGCGAAAAGCTGTTCCTGGAATCCAACACCCTCACGCCGATCCTGAAAAAGCTGGAGGGGATGGGCTATCTGCTGCGCCAGCGCGACCCGGAAGACGAACGCCAGGTCCGCATCAGCCTCACCAAGGAAGGGCGCGAGATGCGCGAAGGCCTGACCGAAGACGGTTTTCCGCAGACGGGGCTGGACCCCGATGATTTCGTGCAGATGCAGCAGGCCATCGTGAAGTTACGGAACAACCTCATCCGTACGACGAAAGACAGGGAATAAGCGGTATCACGTGATCCGCTTGTTCAACAATGAGACAACCATGCTCAGAGGGTGGTGTCAGAAGAAATTGATCTCGTAACCGAAGCGAGATGCCGCGGCGACAATGTGTTGTCCCATGATCTGCCGAGCCGATTCGGCATTACGGTCGGCCAGAGCCTGAACCAGTTCTTCATGCTCCCCGCGTGCCGCATGAGGAATGTTGCTGTACATCGGACCGCGCCGGGCGAAGTTCATCGTGATCAGGGCCCGCATCGGTTCGAGCACCGTGCGAATCATCGTCTCCAGATAATCATTGCCTGAAGCGGCCGCCACGGCCCGATGAAAGTCGAGGTCGGCGTTCACCGTTTCCAGTGTCGGTTCGCCTTCGTACTGCATGCGCAGCACCGCCGCCTGAATCATTTTCAGTTTGCGCGGTGTCATGTGCGAGGCCGCGAGGGCTGCGGCCTGGCTTTCCAGTACGGCCCGTACTTCGAACATGTTGCGCACCGTGTTGTCGCCGTCGAGCATCGGCTCGCTGGCACGCGGCGATGCCGACACCGGTTGCGCGGATGGAGCAGGGGCGGCGACGAAAACGCCCACACCCTGGCGCGACTGGATCAACCCCTGGGCCCGAAGCGTCGCGATCCCTTCCCGGACAACGTTCCTGCTGACACCGAAGTTCTGCGAGAGAAATTGTTCGGTCGGCAAACGGTCGCCTGGCCGTAGCCGGCCGGAGGCGATCTCTTCACTCAACGAACGGGCGATGTGCTCCGCCAGATGCGGTCGGCGCGCCACGGGCTGCAGGTTCATTTCACTCATGTTCATCCCTCTCACTTGTCTACTTAATCTACATCAGAAGACTTGTTCCAGACAGTTAAAACTGAAGTTCACTACCGTCATAAATAATAAAACCAATTAAATCAATTAGTTATTAGTTGAAATGGCAAGGCCCGCAAAAAAGTACAAGTTGTTCAGTTGAAGGACAACAGGACGTCAGGTAGGTTGTTCTCAACCCGGCGCGGCAAAAAATCCAAATCACCGCGCCGTTTTCGCAACCTGCCCGAGGCCCGGCCTTATGAAAATTGCCAGCATTGAAACCATTCCGCTCCGCATTCCCTTCACCACGGGAGGCAAATCAGCCGGCGGGGTCTGGGGACCGAAAGACCTGCAAATGGTCGACTCCCTGGTGGTCAAGATCACCACCGATGAAGGCATCGTCGGTTACGGCGAAACCTTTGGTTTCACCGCGATTCCAGCGGTGAAGGTGGTGATCGACACGATTCTCGCGCCTGAATTGCTCGGCAGTGACGTCACGCGCCGGCAGAAACTGCAGGGCGATCTGCAAAAGAAATTCCACGTGTTCGGTCGCAGCGGCGCGTTCATCTACGGACTGTCGGCTATCGATATCGCACTGTGGGATATCGCCGGCAAGGCGGCCGGACAACCGGTCTATCAATTGCTCGGCGGCAGCGAGGCCACGTCGCTCGCGGCCTACGCCAGCCTGATTCGTTATGCCGACCCGGAACTCATCCGCGTCAATGTGCAGCGCGCGGTCAACGACGGTTTCCGCCATCTCAAACTGCATGAAGTCGATCCCGAAGTGATTCGCGCCGCGTGCGAAGCCGCGGGTCCCGACGTGGAAATCACCCTCGACGTCAATGCGCCGTGGTCGGTGCGTGAGGCGCTGGACATGACCGATAAACTGCGTCCGCTGAACCTGCGCTGGATCGAAGAACCCGTCTGGCCGCCGGAAGACTACGCGGGACTGGCACGGGTTCGGCAGCAGGGCGGGATTCCCGTCGCGGCTGGCGAAAACGCCTCGACCCTGATGGATTTCCAGCACCTGCTGGAAGCCGGCGCGGTGGATTTCGTGCAGCCAAGCCCGGCAAAAATGGGTGGCATCACCGAACTGCAAAAGGTCTATGCGCTGGCCAACGCCCATGGCGTCACCGTGATGGTCCACGCCTTCTACGACGGTCCCGGCCTGCTGGCCGCGGTGCATGGCAGTGCGGCACTTGGCGGAGCGAAGTCCCTGGTGGAATGGCGCTACTTCGACCTCGAAGCACAGCTGTATGGCGACGCGATAATTCCGCGCAACGGCCGCATCGACGTGCCGCAAGCGCCGGGACTCGGCATCGAGCCGAACCAGGACGTCATCCGCGATTACCGCTTCAAACCCTGACCCCATCGATCGTCGCCGACGCCACAACGAATGCGTCGGCCTCGATCGGTCACAGCCGCATTCTTGATAAAAACAAATACGAGGATTGAGCAAATGCTAGACAGAATCGTAGGACCCATCCTGCCCGTCGCCTTTGTGATTGCGCTTGGCTACATCGCCGGCAAACGTGGGCGACTCACCCAGTCGGACAGCCTGCTGATCAGCCGGCTGGTGCTCGGCTGGATCTTCCCGGCGCTGCTGTTTGTCGGGATGGCGAGTACACCCCGTGAGCAGTTGTTCGACTTCAAGTTCGTCGTTGCCACCTTCATCGGCATCATGGGCATGTACCTGATCGCACTGGCGATCGGCTGGTACACCACTCGCGATCTGAAAGTGGCGACGCTCAAAGGGTTCGTCAACGGTTACCCGGATGCAGCCTTCATGGGCATTCCGATCCTTGGCGCGATGTACGGAGCGGGTAGTATCTATTCGGTGCTGGTGCTCAACCTGGTGGCGAGCCTGGTGATGATTCCGCTGACCACCATGTTGCTGACCATCGCCGATGGCAAGGGCAGTGGCCGGGAGGCTTTCGTCTCCAGCCTCTCGGGTGCGGTACGCCGTCCGCTGATGTGGGCGCCGGCGCTGGGCATTCTGCTCTCGCTGCTGCAGGTCAAGCTGCCGCCGCTGGCCGCGGAGTCGTTCAATCTGCTGGGCAAAGCCACGCCAGGCGTCTCCCTGCTGTGCCTGGGCTTGATCATGTCGTCGGAGAAATTGCAGATGTCGGGCGAGGTCTGGACCAACCTCGGGCTCAAGCTGTTCATCCATCCGGTGCTGATGTTCGCCGCGACCATTTTGCTGGGTACGCACGGAATCTACGCGCAGCAGATGATCCTGCTCTGTGCGCTGCCGTCGGCGACCATTCCGGCCATGTTCGCCAATCAGACGGGCGCCTATCAGAGCGAAGCGGCGACTTCGATTCTGGTCAGTACCGTGTTGTCGATCGTGACGTTCTCGGCGGCGATTTATCTGATCGATGGAGGGATCGCTTCGGTCTGATGGCGGCCGGTTTCAAGAGATCGCAGCCTGCGGCAGCTCCTGCTTTGGAATGCACTTCCATGTAGGAACCGGTGCAGGCTGCGATCTTTTTTTTGGCCACTGCGCAGTGTCTGTGTATCGCCATGTATCCAACCCCACCCTTAGTAGACTGGCATACAAATGCACCTCGAACCGGATACATCCGGGATACACGGTTGCAGTCAAATAGCCCTGCCTTAGCGAGAAAGCAAACGCGACTCGCACCTCGGCTCAACGCCTGAACCAAGCGGATTGACCGCACACTGTATCTGGAGAATTACCATGTCCCGTATGTCCAACAAATCCCGCATTGGCCTGATCGCAGTTGCACTGGCCGGCAGCATGAACCTGGCTTCGACCGCCTTCGCCGCCGACGCACTGCCACAGGGCTACCAACTGGCCTCTGCGGAAAAAACCAGCGAAGGCAAGTGTGGCGAAGGCAAGTGCGGTGCCAGCGAAACCGGCGCCAAAGCGACCAAGGCCAGCGAAGGCAAGTGCGGTGAAGGCAAGTGTGGCGACGACTCCTTCGCCCGCACCGACACCGACCACGATGGCCGCGTGTCCCTGAAAGAACTGCTGGCCGTGGCGCCACAAGGCGGTGAAGAATTCAAGGCGATGGACACCAACGGCGATGGCTACCTGTCCGAAGCCGAGGTCTACAAATTCCGCACCAACCAATACACCTCCAACGGCAAGAAAGTCCCGACCGAGCTGTTCACCAAAATGAGCAAAGCGCAGAACTGATGGTTTGATGCGGCGGTAAAAAAAACCTCCCCGGTGTTGTGGCCGGGGAGGTTTTTTTACATCTGGCGGGTCAGTCGAAGGCGTTGCGGTAGGCAAAGATTCCCGGCAAGCCGCCGGTCATCACGAACAGCAGATGACTGCCTGCTGGAAAGTCGCCCCGGCGTACCGCAGCCAGCAGACCGGCGAAGGCTTTGCCGCCGTAGACCGGATCGGTGAGCAGACCTTCGTGGGAGGCGAGCAGGCGTACGGCTTCGAGCATGGCTTCGGTCGGCGCGCCATAGGCTTCGCCGCGTTGGCTGCCATCGACGTTGACCAACGTTTCGGGTAGCGACGTGGACGGGGAGAGCAGTTGCAGGACTTGCGTGGTTTTTTCCAGGGTCAGCGCTGCTGCCTGTTCTTCGGTGGCCAGGACGGAGTAACCGAGAACTTTGCTGGAGGAACGGGCCAGCGTGACACCGGCCAGCAATCCGGAGTGGGTGCCGGCGCTGCCGTTGGGTATGGCGATCTGTTCGAAGTGGATGCCCAGCGCATCGGCCTGACGCAGGATTTCGGCGGCGCAGGCGGCGTAACCCAGGCTGCCTCGAGGGCTGGAACCGCCCAGCGGCATCACGAAGGGTTTGCGGCCATGCTGTTTGAGCCTGTCGACCAGTTCGGCAGCGAAGGTGTCGGGTGCGACACCCCGAGGCAGGCGATGGATTTTTGCGCCGAACAGCGCGTCGAGAATGACGTTGCCGTTGTGGCAGAAATCGTCATCGCTGCGCACCGCTGACGGGGTCAGGATCAGTTCGCAGGCCAGGCCTTGCTGGGCGGCGACCGCGGCGGTCAGACGGGCATGGTTGGATTGAAAACCACCCCAGGTCACCAGGGTGTCGGCACCGGCAGCCAGTGCTTCGCCGAGCAGGAATTCGAGTTTGCGCAGCTTGTTGCCGCCACCGCCGAGGCCGGTCAGGTCATCGCGTTTGACGTAGAGGTTGCAGCCGTTCATCTCAGGTAGACGACTCAGACGGTGCAGTTTCTGGATCGGCGTCGGGCCTTCGAGCAACGCCACCCGTGGGTAGGTGGCCAGCGCGGCATCAAGATGACTCAAGTCGTGGGGCATGAAGGATCGCCTTCTTGGAGGGAAGAGAGCTGTGGATCGGCCACTGTAAAAAGGCGCACGGGTGAAGATATAGCGCTGCCGGGTAATTACTGTTGATACATCATGTAATCAACTTGTAGGAGCGAGGCTTGCCCGCGAAGGCGTCAGGTCTGTTTGCATCAATGTTGAATGTGCCGACCTCTTCGCGAGCAAGCCCGCTCCCACAGGTTCTGCAGGCGTATGCAAGATCCCTTGTGGGAGCGAGCCTGCTCGCGATGGCGGCAGGTCAGCCTGCATCAATGTTGAATGTTCCGGCCTCTTCGCGGGCAAGCCTCGCTCCTACGGGTTTTATAGGTTTATGCAAATTCGGCTGGCAACCGAAGTCCCTGTGGGAGCGGGCTTGCTCGCGAAGGCGGTGGTTCAGGCGAAGTGAGGGTGTCTGGTGCGCCGCCATCGCGAGCAGGCTCGCTCCCCCAGGGAGAATGGTGTGATATCTGAATTAAAGATAACTGATACCTGATTAATTCGTTATTTGAGATATCACCTTCGCGCGTACAGTCGGCCCGACTGAAGTAGGGAAGGGCAGATGATGAACAGCGTGAAAGCGACAACGACACACCCGTCGGCCAGCCCATGGCGAGGCACGGTGGCGGGGTTTTCGGCGAGTCTTGTGGGGATCGGGCTGGCGCGGTTTGCCTATACGCCGTTGCTGCCGGCGATTGTCGGCGCCCACTGGTTCGATGCGTCCAGGGCTGCCTATCTTGGGGCGGCGAATCTGGCGGGGTATCTGGCCGGGGCGTTGTTCGGGCGTTCGCTGGCGGCGAAAACTTCAACCCGCTTCACCCTCAGGGCGATGATGCTGCTGGCGAGCATCGCGTTTTTCGCCTGTGCCTATCCCGTGTCCTTCGCCTGGTTTTTCGCCTGGCGCCTGCTCTCTGGTGTCGCCGGCGGGGCGCTGATGGTGCTGGCCGCGCCGACGGTTCTGGCCCACGTGCCAGCCTCCCGTCGAGGCCTGGCCGGCGGGGTGATTTTCATGGGCGTCGGGGTCGGGATCGCGGCGTCCGGCACGCTGGTGCCGCTGTTGCTGCAACAGGGCCTGGCGCAGACCTGGCTCGGCTTGGGCCTGATCGCGCTGCTGCTCACCGCTATCGCGTGGCATGGCTGGCCGAGCGAAAACAACAGCGCATCCAACACCGTCCACCATCGTCGTCCACCCTCCAACGGCACCCTCAAGGCGCTGTATGTCGAATACGCACTCAACGCCGCAGGCTGGGTGCCGCACATGATTTTCCTGGTGGACTTCGTCGCCCGTGGCCTCGGTCAGGGGCTGCAAACGGGCGCGCAATACTGGGTGCTGTTCGGCATCGGCGCCACCGTCGGCCCGTTGCTGGCAGGGGCGCTGGCTGATCGGATTGGCTTCGGTCGGGCGCTGCGGGCCGCGTTCATCATCGAGGCGATCAGCGTCGCCGCACCGGCCCTGGGACTTGGCACGGTCTGGCTGATGGCTTCCAGCGTCATCGTCGGCGCCTTCGTCACCGGCACCGTGCCGCTGATGCTCGGTCGCCTGCAGGAAGTGCTCGCCCGACACCCCGCGCAACAAGCCGCCGCGTGGCAAACCGCAACCGTGGGCTTCGCGCTGTTCCAGGCCGTCGCCGCCTATGGTCTGTCGTTCCTGTTTTCCTACAGCGGCGGTAACTATCGCTTGCTGTTCGGCATCGGCACGGTGGCGATGTTGATTGCCTTCGTCATCGACGTACTGGCGGCAATCCGCAGCGCTGAATCTACGGAGCACTCTGCAACGTGAACTACGCCGAGCGCAATCTTCCTTACTGGCGCCGCAACCTGGCGGTTTGTGTGTTCGGCTCGTTCACCACGCTGGTGAGCCTGACCATGCTGCTGCCATTCCTGCCGCTGTATGTGCAACAACTGGGCGTCACGGCCCAGGCCGATGTGGTGCAGTGGTCCGCCGTGGCCTTTGGCGCGACGTTTTTCGGCACGGCGATCACCGCGCCGCTCTGGGGTCGGCTGGCGGATCGATTCGGGCGCAAACCGATGCTGATCCGCGCCGCCATCGGCATGGCCATTGTGATGTCGTTGATCGGACTGGCCCGCGATGTCACCGACCTGGTGGTGCTGCGCCTGATCGCCGGCTTGATCGGTGGCTATGCCTCGGCATCGATCGTGATGATCGGCTCGCAAGTGCCACGGGAAAAAGCCGGATGGGCGCTGGGCGTGCTGTCGACCGGGGCGTTGTCCGGCAATCTGATCGGGCCGCTGGTAGGCGGTTTCCTGCCACAGTGGGTCGGCATTCGCGGGACCTTTTTCGTTGGCGGCGCGGTGATCGCCGTGGCGGCGCTGGCCACCATCCTGTTGGTCCGCGAGGATTTCCAGCGTGGTGTGGACGGCTCGCAACGCACAAAAAACAGCGCGGACAAACAGGACAACACCCGCTGGCCAGTCATCGCCGCGCTGTTGGTGACCGCCATGATGGTCCTGCTGGCCAACATGTCGATCGAGCCGATCATTACCGTCTACATCGGTCATCTGGGCGTGGCCTTCGACGATCAGGCGCGAGTGGCCGGCGTGGTGATGGCCGCTTCGGCACTGGGCAGCATCCTGACCGCCGCGCGACTGGGCGCACTGGCCGATCGCATCGGCGGCTGGAACGTGATCATCGGTTGCCTGGTGCTGACCGGCATCCTCATGCTGCCCCAGGCGTACGTCACGCATTGGTGGCAACTGGCGGTGCTGCGCGGCCTGATGGGCATGACCCTGGCGGGATTGCTGCCGGCGATCGCCAAGCTGATTCGCGGTGCGGTGCAAGCGCATAACACCGGCAAGATCCTGGGTTACTTGCAGTCGGCGCAGTTCTCCGGTCAGGTGATCGGGCCTTTGATCGGCGGCCAGATCGGCGCGCATTTCGGACTGCATCACGTGTTTCTGGTGACCGGCGCGCTGCTGGTGCTGTGTGCCGCTATCAATGGCTGGATAAAGAACCGTTTCGATGGCGCGTCCGCAGCTCTCGATCGGTCTACCGCGCCACGCTAGGGACTTCGTCCTCCCGCACGCTTTGCAGAAAAGTCGCCAGGGCACTGGAGAAGTAGCCGTCGATGCGGCGCACGAACACGGTCTCGACCTGCGCCATGTCCGCCGGCAGATCGTGCACCGCAACCAGACCGTCGCGCGCCGCATTGGCCGCCACCCCCCGGGGCAACAGGCTGATGCCGACGCCCGCCGAAACGCAGGCGATGATGGCTTCGATCGAGCCGAATTCCAGCGGTTCCGGGGCGACGATGCCGAGGCTGGTCAGCAGCGTGTCCAGGCGCTGGCGATAGGAGCAGCCGATGCGAAACACCACGGTCTTCAAATTCTCCACCTCGGCGATCGCTTGCAGGCTGCGCAGGGCAGGGGACGTCACCAGCACCAGTTCCTCGCGAAAGGCTTCCTCGCTGTGTAGTTCCGGATGGTGGACGGGCCCGGCGACGAACGCGCCTTCCAGCTTACAGTCGATGACGCCCTGGATCAGGCTGCAGGTGGTGCCGGTGCGCACCACCGGGCGAACATCCGGATAAGCCTTGGCAAACTGCGCGATCAGGCGCGGCAAACGCATGGCCAGGGTGGTTTCCAGCGTCCCGATTTCCAGCACGCCCCGTGGCTGGCCGTCATCGCGCGCGGCGCTGGAAGCATCGAGCAAGAGCTTCGACAGCCGGGCCGCGAAGGGCAGGATGCGCCGCCCCGCAGGCGTCACCTGAACCCCCTTGGCGCTGCGTTGAAACAGCGCCACCCCGAGCTCGCCCTCTAGAGCGCGAATCCTCGCCGACACGTTGGATTGCACAGTGTTCAGCTCATTGGCGGCCTTGTTCATGCTGCCGTGGCGCGCCACCGCATCCACCACCCTCAGATCCGCAACATCCATCGCCTTCACCTATCTGTAAAAGTCATAACTGCTGGCGAATCTAAAGCTTCCGGCAGATTAGGGAAAGGGCCGTTCGGCAAATTTAAGGTTCACCAAAACAGATCAACTCAATCACTAATGATCATTTTACTTGATGGTGTGACGGGCATAGGTTGAAGGGGCACAGATACCGCAGCCAGTGGCGGATCGAGTCTGAATCTGAGGCTGTGGAACAACAATAACGCAACCACTGCTACACGGAGTCAACGTGAACCATGCAACCGAATCGGCCAGAATTCGCAATCACCCCCGTTACAAGGAGTTGGTCTCTCGGCAACGAAGATTCGTCGCCGGGCTTACCGCCGCAACCCTTGTCCCGTACTTCACGTTCATCCTCGTCGCCGCTTTCGCGCCCCAGCTGCTAGCGACGAAGCTTTCCGCCACCAGCGTCATCAACATCGGCTGGCCCCTGGGCCTGGTATTCATCGTCGGTGCCTGGTTGTTCACCGGGCTCTACATCCTGCGGGCCAACGGTGAGTTCGACACCCTGACCGCACAAATCCGCGCGGGGGTGATCGTATGAGGCCCCTCCTGCAAAACCTCATTCTTCCTGTTCTGCTGAGCGCCTTCGCAGCGCGCGCCATGGCCGGCGACGTGCTGCAGAACGTAGAAAAGCAGCCGATCAACTACACCGCGATCAGCATGTTCCTGGTCTTCGTCGTGACCACCCTGGGCATCACCTACTGGGCGGCCTCCAAGACCCGATCCATGGACGACTTCTATAACGCCGGCGGCGGCATCACCGGCTTTCAGAACGGCCTGGCACTGGCCGGCGACTACATGTCGGCCGCGGCGCTGCTGGGTGTCACCAGCATGATCTTCTTCAACGGTTTCGACGGCGTGCTGTACTCCATCAGCTTCTTCGTCGCCTGGCCGCTGCTGCTGTTCCTGTTTGCCGAGCGCATCCGCAACCTTGGGCGCATCACCATCTCCGACATCGCTTCGTTCCGCCTCGACCAGAACCGCATCCGCACCATGACCGCCTTCGGCTCGCTGACGGTGGTGTGCTTTTACCTGGTGGTGCAGATGGTCGGCGCCGGGCAATTGATCCAGTTGCTGTTCGGCCTGCCGTACAACTACGCGGTGATTGCCGTGGGCTTGCTGATGGCGGTTTACGTGACTTTCGGCGGCATGGTCGCCACCACCTGGGTGCAGATCATCAAAGCCGGGCTGCTGCTGTTGGGCGGAACCTTGCTGGCGTTTCTGGCGCTGAGCAAGTTCGGTTTCTCCTTCGATCTGATGTTCGAACAAGCGGTGGCCGCGCACCACGATGGCGAGCGGATTCTGCTGCCGAGCAAGCTGGTGGCCGATCCGCTGTCGCTAATCTCGTTGTCGCTGGGCCTGGTGTTCGGCACCGCCGGCTTGCCACACATTCTCATGCGCTTCTTCACCGTGCCGGACGCCAAGCAAGCGCGCAAATCGGTGTTCGTCGCCACCGGCTTCATCGGCTTTTTCTACCTGATCGTCGCCGTGCTGGGACTGGCCGCCATCGTAATCGTCGGGCAGGACCCGGCCTTCTATGAGTCCGGCAATCTGGCCGGCAAGTTGATCGGCGGCGGCAACATGCCGGTGATGCACCTGGCGAAAGCCGTGGGCGGTGACCTGTTGCTCGGCTTCATTTCCGCCGTGGCGTTCGCGACGATTCTGGCGGTGGTGTCCGGGCTGACCATGGCCGGCACTTCGGCGATTTCCCATGACCTGTATGTGATGGTGGTGCGCAAGGGCAAGGCCGATGCGAAGGACGAGCGCCGCGTTTCCCGTATTGCCTCGGTGGGCATCGGCGTCGTTGCCGTGCTGCTGGGGATCCTGTTCAAGGATCAGAACATCGCGTTCCTGGTAGCGCTGACCTTTGGCGTCGCCGCGTCGGTGAATTTCCCGATCCTGGTGCTCTCGATGTACTGGAAGGGCCTGACCACGCGCGGCGCCTTGATCGGCGGCGTCGCCGGCCTGATCAGTGCGGTGGGCCTGGTGATTCTGTCGCCGGCGGTCTGGATCAAGGTGCTGGGCAATGCCGAGGCGATCTTCCCCTATGACTACCCGGCGATCATCTCGATGAACGTGGCGTTCCTCTTCACCTGGCTGGGCTCGGTCACTGACAGAAGTCGCTCCGCAGGGCTGGAACGCGAGCGTTTCGATGACCAGCTGATTCGTGCCCAGACCGGGCTAGGCGCCGCGCAGGCGGTCAATCACTGATCGCGTGTTCCTTTTCCTGATTGGCATTCGCTGCAAAAGGAGTCAGCCATGCAACTCAAAGACAATGGCTTGAGATTTTCCCCCATCACCATCGCCCTGCATTGGGTCGTGGCGTTTTCCCTGCTGGCGATCTTCGGCCTGCAACTGATGATCGGCCAGGCGTCCGCCGAGGCGCTGCGAAGCGAGCTGGTACGGGTGCAGAACCTGGTCGGTCTGGTGCTGTTCCTCGTCTCGATCTACCGCTTCTGGGCGCGGGTCACGGCCTACCATCCGCTGCCCGTGGGCACGCCCAACCCCATCGAAGTGATCATCAGCCGCTCGGTGGCGGTGTCGCTGGCGCTGGCCATGGTGTTGCTGCCCATTGCGGTCTGGGCTTCGCGCTGCGCGGGCGGCGAGGTGGTTGAGTTGCCCGGCGGCCTCGAAATCCCGAGCCTGCTGCCGGTCAATGCGACGCTCAAGCACGTGGTCGATGTGCTGTTCAACATCGGCGCCTCGGCGTTCCTCGCAGGGCTGGCGCTGCACATTTTCGGCGCGGTCAAAAATCACTTTCTCCTGAAGAACAACACGCTCAAGCGCATGCTGGGCAAACACGTGGAGCTGTGAGTATGAACCAGGACAGATGCGATTTTGCCGGGAACGCCATCACCCGATTGTGCGGTGTGAAGTACCCGATTTTCCTCGGTGGCATGGCGGCCATTTCCGGCCCTCAACTGGTGGGTGCCGTGGCCAATGCCGGGGGCATGGGGGTGATCGGCGGTCTGCGCCTGCCGCCGCTGGCCTTGCGCCGCTGGATCCAGGAGACCCGCGAGCTGACCGACCGGCCATTCGGAGTGAACCTGGTGCCGCAGTTCGGCGGCCCGGATGTGTTCGAGGCGCAGTTCCAGGTGATCCTCAAGGAAAAGCCCAAACTGCTGTCGCTGTTTTACGCCGAGAAGTATTCCGCCGATATGATCCCCCGGGCCAAGGACGCCGGGCTGCTGGTGATGGTCCAGGCAGGCTCCGTGGAGCTGGCGCACATCGCCCTTGCCCAAGGCGCGGACATCATCATCGCCCAGGGCAGTGAAAGCGGCGGACACCTCAATCGCGGCACCATCGGCATCATGCCGCTGCTGACTTCGATCCTCGCTATCTCCGAGGGCCGGCCGGTGCTGGCGGCCGGCGGCGTGACCAACGGCGACGATGTGCGGGCACTGATGTCCCTCGGCGCGTCGGGGGTGGTGGTGGGCACGGCGTTCATCGCTACCGAAGAGTCGAACGCGCATCCGCTGTACAAGCGGAAGATCGTCGAAGCGACCACCGATGACACCGAGTACCGCACCGGTTACTCGTTCGGCTGGACCTACGGCACGCCGCACCGGGTGATCCCGAATCGGGACAAGTGGAATTTGCTGCGTCTGATCGGCGGCGGCGCCCGGGCCATCGACAAACCGCGAATGGCCGAAAAGTTGTCGCTGTATGCGGGGCAGGGGGTGGGCAAGATTCACAGCGTGGTGCCGGCGGCGCAGCGGGTGGCGGAATTGGCTGGAGGGTTGGTGGAGCGGATGCCAGTGGAAACCGTGCAACAGAGATGGGCAATGCCTCTGTAGGCACAAAAAACTGTGGGAGCGAGCCTGCTCGCGATGGCGTCTGCACAGCCAGCATCATTGGCGACTGACAGGCCGCTTTCGCGAGCAAGCCCGCTCCCACAGGATTTGAGTCGTAAGTGAATCGCGTGTTCGACACAAAACACTGTAGGAGCGAGTTCACTCGCGATGGAGGTCAACGATAACGCTGGCTGCCTGACACCCCGCAAAGCCTGAACTTCCATCGCGAACAAGCTCGCGCCTACAGGTCGTCCACAAAATCTTGTAAGAGAAACCGCAAAAGAGTACAAATGTACTCCATGACGACTCTAACTCCCCGCCGTACCGCCATCCTGACCTTCATCCGCGAGCGAATCGCCGAACACGGTCAGTCTCCGAGCCTCGCTGAAATCAGCGAGGCCTTTGGTTTTGCCTCCCGCAGCGTGGCGCGCAAGCACGTGCTGGCGCTGACCGAGGCCGGTTTCATCGAGGTCAATGCGCATCAGGCCCGGGGCATTCGCCTGCTCGGTCAACCTGCGCGCCCCGAATTGCTGGACATCCCGGTGCTCGGTCGTGTGGCGGCGGGTGCGCCGATTGGTGCAGATGCGGAAATCCATAGTCGTCTGTTGCTCGACCCGGCGATTTTCTCCCGCACGCCGGACTACATGCTGCGGGTTCGCGGCGACTCGATGATCGAGGACGGCATTCTCGATGGCGATCTGGTGGGCGTACACCGCAGCCCCGAGGCGGTCAACGGCCAGATCGTCGTCGCGCGCCTGGACGGTGAAGTGACCATCAAGCGTTTCGAACGAACAGGTGACACGGTTCGTCTGTTGCCACGCAACCCGGCCTATGAGCCGATCGTCGTCGTGCCCGGTCAGGACCTCGCGATCGAAGGGGTGTTCTGCGGTCTGGTGAGGCAAGGCTGATGGGTGCCGTCGTTGCGCTGGATACGCTGTTCAATGGCGGCCAGATCTGGAAGGGCCGGCCTGCGCCGCCGAGCGCCAGCCCGCAGACCACCGGGCATGCCGCGCTGGATGCGACACTGCCGACCGGAGGCTGGCCGGAAGCGGCCTTGAGCGAAATCCTCCTGGCCGGGCAGGGCGTGGGCGAGTTGCAACTGGTGTGGCCGACGCTGGCGCGGCTGTCGGCGGCGGGCGAGCGCATCGTATTGGTGGCGCCGCCGTTCGTGCCGTACCCCCAGGCCTGGCAGAACGCCGGGGTCGATCTGCGCCAGTTGTCGATCATAGAAGCCAGCGAGCGCGATGCCCTGTGGGCGGCGGAACAATGCCTGCGTTCAGGCAGTTGCGGCGCGGTGCTGTGCTGGCCGCACAAGGCCGATGACCGGGCGCTGCGGCGCTTGCAGGTGGCGGCGGAAACCGGCTCGACCCTGGCCTTCGCCTACCGCTCGATCCATGAAGCGATCAACCCGTCGCCCGCAGCCCTGCGTATCGCCATCGATGCCAGGCCTGCGCAGTTGCGCGTGCTCAAGTGCCGGGGCGGACTGGCCCGCTCGGCGCCGATTGCCTTCCCCGTGGGGCATTGAGGTTGCCATGCGCTGGGTGTGCATTCTGTTCCCGCAATTGGCGCTGGACGCGGTCCTGCGTCAGCGCAGCGACCCTGACGAGCCGCTGGCGCTGCTGACCGGCCCGGCGCAGCGTCGGGTCTTGCAGGCGGTCAACGTCTCGGCACGGGCGCTGGGGTTGCGTCCCGGCCAGTCGATGACCGCCGCCCAGGCACTGAGCAAAGGTTTCGCCACCGCGGAATACGACGCCGCCGAGATCGAACACTGGCAACAGTTCCTGGCGGCCTGGGCCTATCGCTTCAGCTCCCAGGTCAGCGTGCATTACCCCCGTGCGGTGGTGTTCGAGATCGAATCCAGCCTGGGCCTGTTCGGCGACTGGGCGCAATTCGAAACCCGGCTGCGCACTGAACTCGGCGAGCTGGGCTTTCGCCACCGCATCGTCGCCGCGCCCAACCCCGTGGCCGCGCGGATCCTCGCCAACGCCTATGACGGCCTGGTGGTGCCCGATGATCAAGCCCTGCAGTATCACCTGGGGCAATTACCCGTCGACCGCATCGGCCTGGAGGCCAATGTCGCCACGGCGCTGTCGCGCATGGGGCTGCGTACGCTGAGCCAGGTGCAGGCGTTGCCTCGGCAGAGCCTGGCCCGGCGTTTCGAGGCCCAGGTACTCAAGCATCTGGACGCCTTGCTCGGCACGCGGCGCCTGGCGCTGGCGTTCTACCTGCCGCCGGACCGTTTCGATGTGCGCATCGAGCTCAACTTCGATGTGCAATCCCATCAAGCCCTGCTGTTTCCATTACGTCGACTGACCGGCGATCTGTCGGCGTTTCTCTGCGGTCGCGACAGCGGGGTGCAGCGTTTCGACCTGCACCTGGAGCACGCCGGATTGCCCGACAGCGTGATCAAGGTCGGCCTGCTCAGCGCCGAACGCGATGCGGCGATGCTCTTCGAACTGGCCCGCGGGCGGCTGGAGCAAGTCCAGGTCGAGGCTCCGGTGCGCGGCTTTCGCCTGCGCGCCGAAGACCTGCCTGCCTTCGTGCCCCAACGCCAGGAACTGTTCGATGACCGTCCGCAACAGTCCTTGCCCTGGGAGCAACTGCGCGAACGCCTGCGCGCACGGCTGGGGGATGACGCTGTGCACGGCCTGCGCTTTCAGGCCGATCACCGCCCCGAATGTGCCTGGCAGGCCCGTGCCGACAGTCAGCCATGTGTGCCGCTGCCGGGGGTAAAACGCCCGGGCTGGCTGCTGACCGAACCGCAAGCGCTGCACGAACACTCGACGCGCATCCTGATGGGCCCGGAGCGCATCGAGACCGGCTGGTGGGACGGCGATGACGTGCGCCGCGATTACTACCTGATCGAAACCCGCACCGGCCAGCAGGGCTGGGCGTGGCGCGCGGTCGGCGAGGACGGTCCGTTGTGGCTGCAGGGCTGGTTCGCATGAGCGCCGGCTATGCCGAACTGCACTGCTTGTCGAACTTCAGTTTCCAGCGCGGTGCCTCCAGCGCCCTTGAACTGTTTCAACGGGCCAAGAAGCAGGGTTATCAGGCCCTGGCGATCACCGACGAATGCACTTTGGCCGGCATCGTCCGCGCCTGGCAGGCGGCAAAATCCGTGGAGTTGCCGCTGATCATCGGCAGCGAAATCCGCATCGAAAACGGCCCGAAACTGGTGCTGCTGGTGGAAAACCTCGAGGGCTACCAGAACCTGTGCCGTCTGATCACCCAGGCTCGTCGACGGACGCAGAAAGGCCAGTACCAGATCCTCAAGGAAGATTTCAGCGAGTCGTTGCCCGGGTTGCTGGCGCTGTGGGTGCCGGACGCGGTCGATGACGTCGCGCAGGGGCGCTGGCTGAAAGAGGTGTTCGCCGAGCGTTTGTGGCTGGCGGTGCAACTGCATTGCGGCCAGGACGACACCCGGCGCCTGCACGATTTGCTGGCGCTGGCCCGGGCGCTGGACATTCCGGCCGTGGCCAGCGGCGATGTACACATGCACGCCCGTGGCCGGCGCGCCTTGCAGGACACCATGACCGCGATCCGTCATCACCTGCCGGTGGCCGACGCCGGGCTGCGCCTGCACCCCAACGGCGAGCGCCATTTGCGCAGCCTCGAGGTCTTGCGCGAGCTGTATCCGCCGGCACTGCTGGAGGAGTCCGTGAACGTGGCCCGGCGCTGTACGTTCGATCTGAAGCAGTTGCGTTATCAATACCCCAAAGAGCTGGTGCCCGACGGATATAACGCCAGTGCCTGGCTGCGCAAACTGACCGAGGAAGGTATCGCCTGGCGCTGGGAAAACGGCGCGCCGGCCAAGGTACTGGAGCAGATCGACAAGGAACTGGAACTGATCGCCGAGCTTGGCTATGAGAGCTACTTCCTCACCGTGCATGACGTGGTGCGCTTCGCCCGTGAACAGCGAATTCTCTGTCAGGGCCGTGGTTCGGCGGCCAACTCGGCGGTTTGCTATGCCCTGGGCATTACCGAGATCAACCCGGATCAAACCACGCTGCTGTTCGAGCGCTTCATGTCCAGGGAGCGCAACGAGCCGCCGGATATCGATGTGGATTTCGAGCACGAACGCCGCGAAGAAGTCCTGCAATACGTTTTCCGCCGTTATGGCCGGGGTCGCGCGGCCTTGACCGCGGTGGTCAGCACCTACCACGCCGCCGGTGCCGTGCGCGATGTGGCCAAGGCCCTGGGTCTGCCGCCGGACCAGATCAACGCGATGGCCGACTGCTGCGGTCACTGGAGTGATGAAACCCCGCCCGTGGAGCGCCTGCTCGAGGGCGGTTTCGACCCGGAAAGCCCGGTGTTGCGCCGGGTCCTGAGCCTGACCGGGCAACTGATCGGCTTCCCCCGGCATCTGTCGCAGCACCCCGGCGGCTTCGTGATTTCCGAACAGCCGCTGGACACCCTGGTGCCGGTGGAAAACGCCGCCATGGCCGACCGTACGATCATTCAGTGGGACAAGGACGACCTCGATGCGGTCGGCCTGCTCAAGGTCGATATCCTTGCGTTGGGCATGCTCAGCGCAATCCGCCGCTGTTTCGACCTGCTGCGTCGGCACCGCAATCTGGACTTGAGCCTGGCGACGATTCCGTCCGAAGACCGGCCGACCTACGACATGATCAGTCGCGCCGACACCATCGGCGTATTCCAGATCGAGTCCCGGGCACAGATGTCGATGCTGCCGCGCCTCAGGCCCAGGACCTTCTACGACCTGGTGATCGAAGTGGCCATCGTCCGGCCGGGGCCGATTCAGGGCGGGATGGTGCATCCGTACCTGCGACGGCGGAACAAGGAGGAGCCCGAAACCTATCCGTCGCCGGAGCTCAAGGTGGTGCTGGAAAGGACCCTTGGCGTGCCGCTTTTCCAGGAGCAGGTGATGCAGATCGCCATCGTCGCCGCCGACTACAGCCCCGGCGAGGCCGATCAGTTGCGTCGCTCCATGGCGGCCTGGAAACGCCACGGCGGGCTCGAACCGCACAAGGAACGCCTGGCTGCCGGCATGAAGAAAAACGGCTACAGCGCCGAATTCGCCGCGCAGATCTTCGAGCAGATCAAGGGCTTCGGCAGCTACGGTTTTCCCGAGTCCCACGCCGCCAGCTTCGCCTTGCTGACCTACGCCAGCTGCTGGCTCAAGTGCCATGAGCCGGCGGCGTTCGCCTGTGCGCTGATCAACAGCTGGCCGATGGGCTTCTACAGCCCGGACCAGATCCTGCAGGACGCGCGCCGCCATCATTTGCAGATCCGCCCGGTGGACGTGCGCGCCAGCGACTGGGATTGCAGCCTGGAACCGGTGGCCGGTGCGCAACCGGCGATCCGCATGGGCCTGCGCATGATCAAGGGCTTTCGCGAAGAGGATGCGCGGCGTATCGAGACCGCGCGAGGCAAGGGCGCGTTTGCCGATATCTCCGACCTTGGCGAACGGGCGCAACTGGATGCCCGTGCCCGGGAGCTGCTGGCCGATGCCGGAGCGTTGCGCGGCATGGCCGGTGATCGCCATCGGGCGCGCTGGGAAGTGGCGGGGGTGGAGAAACAACTCGGTCTGTTCGCCGGTTTGCCCCGGCAGGAAGAGGAAGCCATCGTGCTGCCAAAACCCACGGTCGGCGAAGACCTGCGCGCCGATTACGCGAGCGTCGGCACCACCCTCGGCCCGCATCCGCTGGCCTTGTTGCGCGGTGAATTGAAGGCCCGGCGCTGTCGCAGCTCCAGGGAATTGCTGGAGGTCGAACACGGTCGGCCGGTGAGCATCGCCGGGCTGGTGACCGGCCGACAACGACCGGGCACCGCTAGCGGCGTAACCTTCGTCACCCTCGAAGACGAGTTCGGCAACGTCAACGTGGTGGTCTGGCGCGACCTCGCCGACCGCCAGCGCCGGGTGCTGGTGGGCTCGCAACTGCTCAAGGTCGACGGGCGCTGGGAAAAGGAAGGCGAAGTCCGCCACCTGATCGCCGGGCGCCTGAGTGACCTGAGTTCACTGCTGGACGGCATTACCGTGCGTAGTCGGGATTTTCACTGATTCACAACTCGGTTTTCGGTCAGGCAGTGATGCGAATTTCCTCTGCGATACAAGGCGTCATCGGTGAGCTTGATTAGCAAATCGCGCGTGCAAGGGGCAATCCAGAGCACTTACGCATTTTGCAATATCTTATGTTTTTCTATATGGATTTTTAGGGAGTAAGGTTTTGCCGTGAAAGTGTTTACCTTTGTCTGGTTATTCGAAGTTTCCTTGAGCTGTTGTACAACTTTTGTGCATGGTTTATGTGGGTTGTTTTTGATGTTTTGTGAGTCGTGTAGATTTTGTTTTGGCTTTTGTAGGAAATTTCCTAGTTCCTTTTGGGAATGTTCTTAATTGTTTTGCTGTCTGGGATTGGCGTAGCCTTTGCTGACGATGTTCCTGCGTAAAATTAAGTTCTTGGAAGATCTTGGAGGCGGAGTGGATAAGGGGCAGGTACCGGACAGGAAATACTGTTGGCGGGCGACTGGCTCTATTCAAGAGGGCAAGATGTCCTTGATTGTCATGAAACAAGTCGGTGCCCATCGTTCCCAAGCGTGTTATGTATTGGCTTGAAGTTGTTGATCGTTTGTCTTCCAGGTTGCGTCATTATTTCGCATAAGGTTCTGCTACCTGAGTGTCAGGAGTTGTCTCAAGGATAAGTTGATATCTGCCATTTCGGCTGATTGAAAACTGTGGAAGTATCCCCTGCTTAGAGGTCACGGATGTCCTACTCAAACAAACTTTCCGCCCATTATATCGAGCTCGCGAAAACCTCTATTTCCAAAGAGAGTTTCGCGGGCGAGGATGTTCGTTTTTCGAGTGAATATGAGGCATTGGAAAGCGAGTTGGGCAAGGCTCAATCCATGCATGAAAGCGGCCAGATCGACTGGCTGAAAATCCGCGAAAACTGCGAAAGTCTGCTTCGCACTCAATCCAAGGATTTGCGCGTGGGAGCCTGGCTGACATGGGCTCTGTACCAGCGTGAATCCTTCCAGGGGATGCTGGCCGGACTCGGGCTGTTGCTCCATCTTAGCGAGCATCACTGGTCCGAGGTCCATCCGGGCAAAGCCCGTACCCGAGGCGCAGCCATCAGCTGGCTGGTGCCACGCCTTGAGCAGGCGCTGAACGAGAACGTTGCGATAAAAGAACAATTGCCAATGTTCCGCCGTCTTGTTGAACACCTTGAGGGTCTCGACGCCGTTTGTACCGCGCAACTGGGTGATGAGGCACCACTGCTGTTACCTGTCTCCCGTCGTCTGAAAAAAATGGTTCAGCGCGCCGCCGACAATCAGCCCGAACCCGGGGTGGTCAGTGCTGCAGTGGCACAGGTCAAGCAGGCCGCCACTCAACTGTTCACCCCTGGCGCGCCGATCGACAACGAAAAGGAAGCCCACAAGGCGTTGCGCGCGCAGCAGGAAAACGCACGACCTTTGTGTGCCTGGTGGCTCAAGCAGCAAGCCACCGACCTGCGCGCCTTGCGCCTCAATCGTACGCTGCTGTGGTTACCCATCGATGCCGTCCCCGAACGCAATGCCGAACACATCACCGCTCTGCGCGGATTGCCGGCGGACAAACTCAAGTCCTATCAGGAACGCTATGACCAGGGCGCTCATGCCGACCTGCTGGTGGAGCTGGAGGCGAGCCTTGGGAAATCGCCTTTCTGGTTCGATGGCCAGCGGATGGTCTGGGAGTGTCTGCAAGGATTGAATGCGGAACTGGCCATGCGAGAGGTGGAAATTCAGTTCGCGCTTTTCATTCAGCGCCTGCCGGGCATCATCGAGTTGCGCTTCCACGACGGCGTACCGTTCGCCGATGCCGCCACCCGAGCCTGGATCAGCGCCAGCGTCCTGCCTCACCTGCAACGCGCCATTGCACCACGCAAGGCCGAGGTTGCCGAAACCCAGCCCGCCTGGGAACTGGCCCTGGATGAAGTTTTGCCGATCCTGCGCAAGGACGGACTCAAGGCCGCCGTACAGATCCTCAAACAAGGCATGCAAAAAAACGCTCAAGGCGGGCGCGCCCGGTTCTTCTGGCAGTTCGCCCTCGCACGGTTGTGCTTCATGGCCAAGAAGTATGAGTTGGCCAGGATCCAACTCGAAACGCTGGACCGGTCACTGCAGGAGTCGGGCGTCAATGCCTGGGAGCCGGATCTTGCGCTGCAAGTGCTGCATTTGCTGCATGGCTGCTGCGAACTGTTGCCCCAGAACCATGCAGTGCGTGAATGCAAGGAAGAGATTCACCGCAGGCTGTGCCACCTCGATCTTGAAGTGGTACTCGAATAGGCCCCAAGGCCACAACCGCAAGGAGAAAACCCATGGCCAAAGAAGGCTCGGTCGCCCCCAAGGAACGCATCAACGTTACCTTCAAACCCGCCACTGGCGGGGCCCAGAAAGAGATTGAACTGCCGCTGAAACTGTTGGCGATCGGTGACTACACCCACCGCAAGGACGAGCGCAAGGTCGAGGATCGCAAGCCGATCAGTGTCGACAACATGACCTTCGACGAAGTGCTGGCCAAGCAGGAACTGCAACTGACACTCAGCGTGCCGAACCGACTCCAGGAAGAAAGCGACACCGAAGAGCTGGCCGTGAAACTGCACGTCAACTCGATGAAGGATTTCAACCCGGCCAACCTGGTCGATCAGGTACCCGAGCTGAAAAAACTGATGGAACTGCGCGATGCCCTGGTGGCCCTCAAAGGTCCGCTGGGCAATGCACCGGCGTTCCGCAAAGCCATCGAAGGCGTGCTCGCCGACGACGAATCCCGCGATCGCGTGTTGGGTGAGCTGGGCTTGAATGCCGCAGCCCCCGACGCCTGAGTTCCATCAGCCAAGGAAGCCAACACCATGAGTAACAGTGCAGCACCGCAAAAAAGTACCGAGAACGGCGAATACAGCATCCTCGACAGCATCATCGCCGAAACCCGCCTGACCCCTGACGATGACGCCTATGACATCGCCAAGCGTGGCGTCTCGGCCTTCATCGAGGAACTACTCAAACCGCAAAACAACGGTGAACCGGTCAAGAAGGCCATGGTTGACCGAATGATCGCCGAGATCGATGCCAAGCTCAGTCGGCAGATGGACGAAATCCTTCATCACCCGGATTTCCAGGCTCTGGAATCGTCCTGGCGTGGCCTGAAGTTGCTGGTTGACCGCACCAACTTCCGTGAAAACATCAAGATTGAAATTCTCAACGTCTCCAAGGACGACCTGCTGGACGATTTCGAAGACTCGCCGGAAGTGATGCAGTCTGGCCTGTACAAGCACATTTACACCGCTGAATACGGCCAGTTCGGCGGCCAGCCTGTAGGCGCAATCATTGCCAACTACTTCATGTCCCCGAGTTCGCCGGACGTGAAACTGATGCAATACGTCTCCAGCGTGGCCTGCATGTCCCATGCGCCGTTCATCACGGCTGCCGGCCCCAAATTCTTCGGCCTGGAAAGCTTCACCGGCCTGCCAGATCTCAAGGACCTGAAGGATCACTTCGAAGGTCCGCAATTCGCCAAATGGCAGAGCTTCCGCCAGTCGGAAGACTCCCGCTACATGGGGCTGACCGTGCCACGTTTCCTGCTGCGCAACCCGTACGACCCGGAAGAGAATCCGGTCAAGTCGTTCGCCTACAAGGAAACCGTCGCCAACAGCCACGAGCACTATCTCTGGGGCAACACCGCCTATGCGTTCGGCACCAAGCTCACGGACAGCTTTGCCAAATTCCGCTGGTGCCCGAACATCATCGGTCCTCAGAGCGGAGGCGCAGTGGAGGACCTGCCGTTGCACCACTTCGAAAGCATGGGCGAAATCGAGACCAAGATTCCAACTGAAGTGCTGGTGTCCGACCGTCGTGAGTACGAAATGGCAGATGAAGGTTTCATCTCCCTGACCATGCGCAAAGGCTCTGACAACGCAGCATTCTTCTCCGCGAGTTCGGTGCAGAAACCAAAGCTCTTCGGCAACAGTGCAGAAGGCAAGGTGGCTGAACTGAACTACAAGCTCGGCACACAACTGCCGTACATGATGATCGTCAACCGCCTGGCGCATTACCTGAAAGTGCTGCAGCGCGAGCAACTCGGCTCGTGGAAAGAGCGCACCGACCTCGAGTTGCAACTCAACAAGTGGATCCGTCAATACGTTGCTGACCAGGAAAACCCGAGTGCCGAAGTTCGTGGTCGTCGTCCGCTGCGTGCTGCCCAAATCATCGTGAGCGATGTGGAAGGCGAACCGGGTTGGTACCGCGTAAGCCTGAACGTGCGGCCGCACTTCAAATACATGGGGGCTGATTTCACCCTGTCGCTGATCGGCAAGCTGGACAAAGAGTAAGCGGAGCATCTCATGAACGGATACGGCAGCTTTTTCGAACGCCTGGGTGGTGACGCGGATCAACGTGTCGGCTGGAGCCGTGAAGTCTCCGCCACGGCGTCCGTGGCTGCCCATCTGGCCAAAATGCTCAGCACCCGTGCGGGCAGTGTGCAAACGCTGTCCGACTACGGGCTTCCCGATCTCAATGACATGCGTCTGAGTCTGCACGACGCTCTGAGTCAGGCCCGTCTGGCCATTGAAAATTTCATCGAAGCCTACGAGCCGCGCCTGAGCAATGTGCGGGTCATTTCCTTGCCGCGAGAACACGATCAGCTCCGACTGTCCTTCAGCATCGAAGGTTTGCTGGAGGTTGATGGCTTCAAGCGTCAGGTCAGTTTCGCCGCGCGCCTGGATGGCAGCGGTCAAGTCAAGGTCAATCAAGGAGACATGTATGTCCGGTAAACCTGCAGCCCGCGTCACCGACCCCACCGCTTGCGCGATTTCCGGCCACGGAAACAACCCGATCGCCACTGGTTCCCCTGACGTGTTTTTCGATGGGCTCCCGGCTGCCCGTCAAGGCGATGCGTCGGAGTGCGGAGGGACGTTGGCGGGAGGGCTTGCGACGACGGTTTTAATCAACGGCAAGCCAGCGGCCATTGTGGGATCGGTCGGTAGCCATGGCAATGAAGTCACCGCAGGCTCCGGAACCATCATGATTGGCAACTCGCACACACCTGCGCCTTTTGTGCCGCCCAAGTAGGAACCCATTGTTTTTCGAGCCCTATCACCAGGCAGGTACGCCATGTCCTTCAACCACTATTACCAAAGCGAACTCACTGCACTTCGCCAGCTAGGTCGCCGATTCGCCGAACGTAGTCCAGCGTTGGCCCCATTCCTGGGACAGGCTGGACGGGATCCGGACGTAGAGCGGTTGCTCGAAGGCTTTGCGTTCCTCACCGGGCGCTTGCGTCAGAAACTGGATGACGAGTTGCCCGAGCTCAGCCATTCGCTGATGCAACTCCTGTGGCCCAACTACATGCGGCCGTTGCCCGCGTTCAGTATCCTGCAGTTCGACCCGCTCGAGCACGCAGGCCCGCCAATGAGGGTAGGGCGCAATACACCGGTTGAGAGCATGCCGGTCGATGACGTGCGTTGTCGTTTTCGCACCTGCTACCCCACCGAGGTTCAAGCCCTGCAGCTGGCGGCGCTGACGTACTCGGTGAAGGGCAACGGTTCGCTGTTGAGCTTGCACCTTGCGATGAGTGCCGAAGGGCAATTCGGTGAGTTGGATCTGAGTCGCCTTCGACTGCATTTCTCCGGTGAGCGTTACATCAGCCAGATGCTCTATCTGTGTCTGCTGCGTAACCTGGATGGCATCGAACTGATTCCCCTGGATGCTGCCGGCGATCCCGTCAACGATGTGGGCGGCCGGCCCCTGACATTCAAGTTGCCAAGCGACCGGGTACGGCCCGTGGGATTCGCCGAAGAAGAAGCGCTGATTCCCTACCCACTGAATACCTTCCGCGGCTATCGCTACCTGCAGGAATATTTTGCTTTCCAGGACAAATTCCTGTTCGTCGACGTCAATGGCCTGAGCGTGCTCAAAAACCTGCCGCAAGATGCCCTCGAACAAATGAAAGGCCTGGAGTTGCGTTTCGATATCCGGGAGAGCGGCATCCTGCGTATGCGCCCGACGCTGGAAAACGTGAAGCTGCATTGCACGCCGATCGTCAATCTGTTCCAGCACGATGCCTTGCCAATTCGCCTTGACGGCAAGCAGGACGAATACCTGCTGTTACCCGCTGAATTCGACCTGGAACACTGCGGCGTGTTTGCCATCGAAAAAGTCGTCGGCTGGATACCCGGTGGCCTGGGTTACCAGGAATACGTGCCGTTCGAATCCTTCGAGCACGACCCCAGTTTCGACGTGCCAGACGGCAGCCCCCACTACAGCATCCGCCAGCGCTCTTCCTCGCTGCACGAAGGCCTGGACACCTACTTGAGCTTTGGCATTCGTCACAAAGAAGCTCATGAAACCCTGTCGATCGAACTCACGTGCACTAACCAGAATCTGCCGCGAAAACTCAAGCTGGGCCAGATCTGCATGGCTTGTGAAGGCACCCCCGAATTCCTGAGTTTCCGCAACATCACCCCGGCTACCCCAAGTTATGCGCCGCCGCTGACCCAGGACTTCCTGTGGAAGCTGATCAGCAACATGTCGCTCAACTATCTGTCCCTGGCCGATGTGAATGCGCTGAAGGTGATTCTCGAAACCTACGACTTGCCGCGTTACTACGACCAACAGGCGGAGCGCGTCAGCAAGCGTTTGTTGGGCGGGCTCAAATCCATCAAACATCAGCATGTTGATCGACTGCACCGGGGGTTGCCGGTGCGGGGCCTGCGCTCGGAATTAACCATCGACCCGCAAGGTTATATCGGCGAAGGCGATCTGTTCGTTTTCGCATCCGTACTCAACGAGTTTTTTGCGCTTTATGCCAGCCTCAATTCGTTTCACGAACTGAGGGTCAACAGCACACAGGGAGAGGTGTACCAATGGACACCACGTATGGGCCTTCAGCCGCTGCTTTAAGCGGACTGACCCGAGGCATACGCGAATACTCGGTCTATCAGGCCGTGCTGCTGGTGGTTGACCGTTTGCGCGAGGCTCACCCGCACCTGAGCCACGATGATTTGTACGACCATCTGGAGTTTCAGGCCAACCCCAGCCTGGGGTTTCCGGGCAGTGATGTGGACCGTGTCGAGTTTTTCCACGAACACGGGCAGATGCGCGCACGCATGCGTTTCAACCTTATGGGTCTGGTGGGCTCCAGCTCGCCGCTACCGGCGTTCTATGGCGAGCAGGCCTTGGGCGACAGCGAAGCTGGCAACCCGACCCGACAGTTTCTGGACCTGTTCCACCATCGCTTGCAGCGGCTGATGTTGCCGATCTGGAAGAAATACCGTTACCGCGCCAGCTTCCAGAGTGGTGCGATTGATCCGTTTTCCAAACAGCTTTTCGCGCTGATCGGCCTGGGCGGCGAAGAGATCCGCCGCGCTCGGGAGCTGAACTGGAAGCGCTTGCTGCCTTACCTCGGCTTGCTCAGCCTGCGCGCGCATTCGGCAGCACTGACCGAAGCGGTGCTGCGTTACTACTTCAAGCATGCCGCGCTGACCATCGAGCAGTGCATCGAACGCCGCGTGGCAATTATCCACGCGCAACGCAACCGGCTGGGGCGTGTCAACACCGCTCTCGGCGCAGATGTGGTGCTGGGCGAAAGCGTGCGCGATCGCAGTGGCAAGTTCCGGATCCACATCCGCGAACTGAACTGGCAACACTTTCATGAATTCCTTCCGATCGGCTCTGGCTACCAGTCGTTGTGCGCGCTGGTGCGGTTCACCCTGCGTGACCCGCTGGACTACGACATTCGCCTGGTGTTGCGCCAGGAAGAAATACGCGAGCTGTGCATCGGAGAGCAGAACGTTTGTCACCTGGGATGGACCAGTTGGCTGGGGCGCGAGAGCGCAGACGGTGTCGTCACCCTGGGCAGCAGAACTCACTAAGGATGTGAAAGTCATGAGCAACGCAGATCTGCAACAGCTGATCAAGGCGCTGGACGCCGAAACCCGCCGCGACCTCGAACGGTCCGCTGAACGCTGCGTGGCTCGTGGCGGTTACAAGATTCTTGTCGAGGACATGCTGCTATGCCTGCTGGAGCGCCCGCAAGGCTTGCTCGGCAAGGCTTTGCAGGATGCGCAAGTGGACGCTGGCGAGTTGAGCGCCACGTTGCAATCGCAGGTCGAACACAGCGCTTCACGCAATCCGGTGTTCTCGCCGGAACTGGTGCAATGGCTGCAGGATTCCTTGCTGGCAGCAAGCCTCGAATTGGGTAGGACCGATATCGGACAGGCCGCGCTGATCCTCGCACTGCTGCAAAACCCGTTTCGGTATGCGGGCAGCCGCTACCTTCCGTTGCTGGCGAAACTCAACCTGGAGCGACTCAAGGAGTTCGCCCTGTCCCAACAGGAAAAACCTGCCAGCCATCCAGTCGTACCGGGTGAATCCCTTTTGCAGCGCTTCACTCACAACCTCACCCAACAAGCCCGCGACGGCAAACTGGATCCGGTGTTGTGCCGCGACGGCGCGATCCGGCAGATGGTCGACATTCTCGCCCGGCGCCGCAAGAACAATCCGATTGTGGTGGGGGAGGCAGGCGTCGGTAAAACCGCCGTCGTCGAAGGCCTGGCGTCGCGTATTGCCGCTGGTGAAGTACCGCCAGTGCTCAAAGGCGTTGAACTGCTATCGCTGGACATGGGCCTGTTGCAGGCGGGGGCCAGCATCAAGGGTGAGTTCGAGCGCCGCCTCAAAGGCTTGATCGACGAAGTCAAAGTCTCGCCCAAGGCGATCATTCTGTTCATCGATGAAGCTCATACCCTGATCGGTGCGGGCGGCAACGCCGGCGCTTCAGACGCCGCCAATCTGCTCAAGCCCGCCCTTGCTCGTGGCGAATTGCGCACCATCGCCGCCACCACGTGGACGGAATACAAAAAATACTTTGAAAAAGACCCGGCGCTGGCACGCCGCTTCCAGCCGGTGCAGTTGCACGAGCCTACCGTTAACGAAGCCGTGACCATCCTGCGTGGTTTGGCAAAGGTTTATGAGAAGAGCCACGGAGTCTACCTGCGGGATGACGCGGTGGTTGCTGCAGCTGAGTTGTCGGCGCGTTACCTGTCCGGGCGTCAGTTGCCAGACAAGGCAGTGGATGTACTGGACACGGCTTGCGCCCGGGTTCGTATCTGCCTTGCTGCCGCGCCGCACAGCCTGGAGCGCTTGCGCGGTGAACTGATCGAAGGTGGCCGCCAACGCCAGGCCCTGCGTCGTGATGCGGACGCTGGCTTGTCAATCGATCACGAAGCTCTGGACGCGCTCGAAGCCCGTCTGGATGAAGCTGAAAAAGAAAGCATCGCGCTACAAGTGCAGTGGTCTGAACAGAAAGAATTGGCCGAGCGTTTGCTGGATCTGCGTCAACAATTGGCCAAGGCTCGAGAACTGTCTGCCAAGCCTGGTGCACAAAGCGTCGAAGTCCTTGAAGCCACCCTCAACGAAACCTACCGCAGCCTGACCGACCTGCAAGCCAATGACCGACTGGTGAGCTTTGAAGTCTGCCCGCGCCTGGTGGCTGAAGTGATCAGCGCCTGGACCGGCGTACCCTTGGCTCAGTTAGCCCGTGAGCACAACGTCAGGGTCGCAAACTTCGCCGCAGATCTGAGGTTGCGCATTCGTGGTCAGGAACAGGCCGTGCACGCTCTGGACCGTTCGATGCGCGCTGCTGCTGTCGGTCTGAACAAGCCTGATGCTCCGGTCGGCGTGTTTCTGCTGGTCGGTCCGAGTGGAGTCGGCAAGACCGAAACGGCATTGGCCCTTGCCGAACTGTTGTACGGCGGAGGGCGTTTCATCACCACCATCAACATGTCCGAGTTCCAGGAAAAACACACGGTGTCGCGTCTGATCGGCGCGCCGCCGGGTTACGTCGGTTACGGCGAGGGCGGCATGCTCACCGAGGCCGTGCGGCAGAAACCGTATTCCGTGCTGCTGCTCGATGAGATAGAGAAAGCCGATCCGGACGTGCTCAATCTGTTCTACCAAATCTTCGACAAGGGTGTTGCGAACGACGGCGAAGGACGCGAGATAGATTTTCGCAACACACTGATCCTGATGACTTCCAACCTGGGCAGCGAGCGCATCATTGAACTGTGCGAGAACGATGCCAAGCCGACCGCCGAGGCACTCGAAGACGCCATCAGACCGATACTCGTCAATCACTTCAAGCCTGCGCTGCTGGCGCGTATGCGCGTAGTTCCTTACTACCCTGTGGGCGCTCCGGTACTGCGCGAGTTGATCGAAATCAAGCTGGCTCGATTGGGCGAGCGCCTGATCCATCGACAACTGGATTTCACCTATTGCCAGCGCCTTGTCGACCACTTGGCTGAACGCTGCACCCAGAGCGATAGCGGTGCACGTCTGATCGACCACTTGCTTGACCTTCATGTATTGCCACTGGTTGCAGACCGTTTACTCGATGCGATGGCCACAGGCGAGCGCCTCAAACAAGTCCACGCAACGATTCTTGGCAACGCCAGTGTCACTTGCGAGTTCGCCTGAGATGGGTGCGATGTTAACTTCAATTACACAGCCTCTGGAGTACGCCGAAGCGCTGCTCGAGCAGTTCGCCAGTCTGTCGCGAGCTGAAGACGGAACTTCACTGCTTGGGAATTTCCTGCAGGGGCTGTCGCAGCTCAATAGCTGTGAACTGGCGCAGCTGTATTTACTGGACGCCACCCATACCTGTCTTGGTCTGGCCGCCGAGTCTCTCAATGGCAACCTGCAGCCAAGGGAAGTGACCAGTGTTCCGACGGACTACAGCGGTGAACAACTGCTGCAATTCGTGCTCTGCCAGAACCGCGTGGTGAGCCTCGGTGCATTGGGGATCAGCCAACACGAAACCGGATTTCTTCCGAGCCAGGCCAAACGCTGGGAGTCTTTGCTGTGTGTGCCGCTTCTGAACGGTAACGGGCAAGTCAAGGGGTTGATCCTGTGCGCGACCCATCGGCACATCGATCTGCACGGCTTTGCCGAATCCATCGGCAAACTCGCCTCCTTTGTGTACGGGCAGTTTTTACTGCTTCAACAGCTACGGCAGCCAAAAGAGCATGCCTCCACAGTACCGGTGACAGTACCGAATGCCAGAGGGTATGGCTTGATTGGCCACAGCGCGGCCATGCGCGAAGTTTATTCGTTGATCAGCAAAGTCCTGCACAGCCCCTACACCGTCCTGCTGCGCGGCGAGACAGGTACCGGCAAGGAACTGGTCGCCCGCGCTATCCACGAGTTCGGCCCCCGCCGCGCCGGGGCGTTCGTCGTGCAGAACTGTGCGGCCCTTCCCGAGAATCTGCTCGAAAGTGAATTGTTCGGTTACCGCAAGGGCGCGTTCACCGGTGCCGACCGCGACCGCGCCGGATTGTTCGATGCGGCAAACGGCGGGACCTTGTTGCTCGATGAAGTGGGTGATATGCCACTTCCTCTGCAAGCCAAGCTTCTACGGGTGTTGCAGGAGGGCGAGATTCGCCCGCTGGGCTCAAACGACACCCACAGGATAGACGTGCGCATTGTCGCCGCCACCCATAGGGACTTGGTAAAGCTGGTCAAGCTGGGGAAGTTCCGTGAAGACCTTTACTACCGCCTCGCACAGTTTCCCATCGAACTGCCTGCGCTACGCGAGCGCGAGGGTGACATTCTCGACCTTGCCCGGCACTTCGCCCACAAGGCCTGCGTGTTCTTGCAGCGCGAGAGGGTGAGTTGGTCCAGCGACGCGTTGAATCATCTGGCCTGTTACGCATTCCCCGGTAACGTTCGCGAGCTCAAAGGCCTGGTCGAGCGCGCAGTGTTGCTGTGTGACGGCAGCGAGTTGCTGGTCGAACATTTCTCGATGCGTGTGAACGCCTTGCCCGAAAACAGCAGCCTGAATCTGCGCGAACGGCTCGAAAAGTTCGAGCGCAGTTTGCTCCTCGACTGCCTGCGCAAACATGACGGTAATCAGACGACTGCTGCCCATGAACTGGGCCTGCCGCGCCGCACGTTCCTCTACCGGCTCAGGCGCCTGAACATCAATCTGGCGAATATCGATGGGTAGGCCGCCGATGTCCGATCCCCTTCATCCATTTTTACCGGCGCTACCCGCAAGGGTGGTTGCTTGGTGCTGTCCCTGCGGAGATTCCCTGAATGCTCGTTCGTCACTGGCAAGCCGTCCTGCTGATCCTCGTCGTTTCATGCGGCCTGGGCGGATGCAGCGGTAACTACAAATTCAACGACTCTGCCTATCGACCCTTGGGCGATCCGCAGGTGGTAAATCGCGGCAAGTGACCACAAGGAGAATTACCATGGAACTGGTTTTCGAAATAATCAATAACAAGCAATTCATCTCTGCCGGACCGTGTCAGAAGATCTTCAAGCAGTCCGGCGGTGTGATTGGGCGAGCTGAGGATTGTGACTGGGTCATTCCAGACATCAACCGGCACGTGTCCAATCATCATGCTTCAGTCAGTTATCGTGATGGTTCGTTTTTTCTGACCGATACCAGCACCAACGGGATCAAGGATAGGGTCAGTGGGGCGCGTCTGGACAAAGACGTTCCGGTACGCGTCGAACACGGCAGTACATATGTGCTGGGCGACGTTGAAATTCATGCGCGCCTGGTTCGCGATCAGGACCTGTTAAATGTCGAGGTGGGGCTCCCACAGATCGCCGGCAGCGTCATTCCTGACGATGCATTTCTCGATCTCGACCCGCTGAAAGCCCTGGACCTACAGGAACGCGTGCGCTCGGAAATCGAAGATGTCATCTCGCCCCCCGCGACCATCGAAGAAACCCGTCAACGCGCAGACTATGCGCGTATCGACATGGAGAGCCTGACCGTACCGCAGTTGGTAGCAGCTGCACCGGAGCCTGAACCCGCGTCACCGCCGCAGGCGGTCGAACGCCAGTCCGATGATTTCTGGGAAAAGTTCGGCGCCGCCCTGGGTGTGAACCTCAATGAGCTCGATCATGACGCCAGGGAGGCGCTGGCGGTCAACGCAGCGCACCTGCTCCAGCAGAGCATCGTGGGCGTGCAGCAAAGCCTGCGCACACGTTGTGAGCTGAAAAACGAACTGCGTTTGGCTCAGACCACGGTGCAAGGGTTGCAAAAGAACCCGTTGAAGTTCGCCGTCGATGCTCCGGAGGCACTGGGCATTCTGTTGCAACCAGACAAGCCGGGCCTATTGTCTGCCGAACAGGCCGTCTGCCGTGCATTTCTTGATCTGCAAGCACATCAGGTGGCCTTGCTCAGCGCCAGCCGCGCCGCGGTTCGCGCCACCCTGGAGCACTTTTCGCCGCAGCAACTGACGCTGCGTTTCGAACGAGATAACAAGCCGTTGCTTGCAACCTCAGCAAGTCGTTGGAGAGCGTTCGAACGCTATCACCAGGCGCTACGCCAGGACGATGAGTGGAGCGAACGTCTTCTGTCCCGGGATTTCGCCCAGGCCTACGAAGAACAGATCCGCCTGATCTCGACCCTGCATACCGATCACCGAGGATGATGCGCATGTCACTCCGTTCAATTCCCTTCTTCAGCCTGCTGGCAGTCCTGGTATTGATCGCCGGCTGCTCGACCTTCTCGCCGTATTCCAAAGTGACCAAGCTGAACCTCAAGCTTACGGCTAGCGATCAACTCAACCCGGACCTCCATGGCCGACCGTCACCGGTCGTCGTGCGGCTGTATGAGTTGAAACACCCTGTGGCCTTCGAGAATGCGGACTTCTTCAGTCTGTACGAACGCGCCAGGGAGTCCCTGGCACCGGATATGGTTGCCAGCGAAGAGCTGGAACTGCGTCCTGGCGAAACCGTCGAGCTCAAGCTAAGCGTGGAGCAGGGCAGTCGCTATGTCGGCGTCCTCGCCGCTTATCGCGACCTGATGGATACCCAATGGCGCTACACGCTGCAAGTTACCCCGCAGCAGTCAACGGACAGTGACCTGACCCTGGATCAGACTGGCATTCGCAATACCCGCTCGGTGCTGGTGAAGGCAGGAGGCAGACCATGAATTCCCACAAGGTTGTATGGCAGGAAGGCATGTTACTGCGCCCACAGCACTTGCAGCACAACGATCGTTACTACGATCACCAGTTGAAGACCCGCACCCAGTTGCTGGGCAGCTACACATGGGGGTTTCTGAACCTGGAACTCGATTTGCAGTTTCTCAACATGAGCAAGGTGGTGGTGAGCCAGGCTTGCGGAGTGCTGCCCGATGGCAGCCTGTTCGAGTTGGGGGATAACGCCGAGCCACTGACGCTGGACGTGCCACCCAATACGGGAAAAACGTCGGTGTATCTGGCGTTGCCGCTGGTGACGGGCAACCACATCGAGTCCCGCCGCCCGGAGCAGTTGGACGTCCTGGCGCGTTACACCGTGTATGAAGCGCAAGTGGCCGACTCCAATGCGGGGGATGATTCTGCAAGTCAGATCATGTGTGCTCGTCCGGATTTCAAACTACTGCTGGGAGAGCAACAGACCGATCAGGCCTACGTGAAAATGAAGGTCTGCGAGGTGCTCAACACCACACCGGACGGTGTGATCAGCCTTGATCCGGATTTCGTACCGACGTACATCAGGGCGCATGCCTCCAAGTATCTCCTGTCGTGCCTGAAGGAAGTCATCAGCATGCTCGGTCACCGGGGCGACACCATCGCCGAGCGAATTCGTTCCACTGGCAAGGTGGGGGGCGCCGAGATCGGTGACTTCATGATGCTGCAACTGATCAATCGCACCGAATTGTTGTTGCGTCACTATCTGGGCCTTGAGCAATTGCACCCGGAGGAGTTGTACCGCACGCTGCTAAGCCTGCTCGGTGATCTTTCGACATTCTCGAGCGACAGCAAAAGGCCGTGTCTGGACAGCCGTTATCAACACAGCGATCAGGGTGTGAGCTTTCGCAAGCTGATGCAGGCGATCCGGCAAATTCTGTCTATGGTGCTGGAACAGCACGCTATCGAACTGGCCCTGCAAACCCGACAGTACGGCATCATCGTTTCGCCGTTACAGGACCACAAACTGCTGGGGTCGGCGTCTTTCGTGCTGGCAGCCAGCGCCAACTGCGACAGCGAAGAGTTGCGCCAGCGATTGCCGTCGCACCTCAAGGTCGGCCCGGTCGAAAACATCCGCCAGTTGGTCAACCTGCATCTGCCTGGCATCAAGGTCAAACCGTTACCGGTGGCACCACGGCAGATCGCGTTCCACTCCAACAAAACCTATTTCATTCTCGAACTCAGTTCAGAAGACCGGGCACAACTTGAGCGCTCCGGGGGCTTCGCCTTCCATGTGTCCGGCGAATTCACCGAGCTTGAACTGAACTTCTGGGCCATCAGAGACTGACCGACATGACCAAGGAAACGGAACAACATCAGGACGATAAAACCATCTTGCTTGACCGCCAGGGCAAGGGTCTGGCGCCGTCCCCGCTGACGGATTCGGTGGCTGCGCCGCGTGTCGAACATTTG
Source organism: Pseudomonas sp. SDO55104_S430 (assembly GCF_054070595.1). Lineage (NCBI taxonomy): Bacteria > Pseudomonadati > Pseudomonadota > Gammaproteobacteria > Pseudomonadales > Pseudomonadaceae > Pseudomonas > Pseudomonas sp. SDO55104_S430. Next base: position 51,395 of record NZ_JBSVXG010000002.1, read on the forward strand.
TCAGAACGCATGATCTACTCCGCGCGCTCAAGCTCTACTGAGGCGTTCAACACAGGCCTCAACTCGCTGGTTTCAGCGGCTTGCGATCTGTTATCGGAAGTGGTGCGACTCAAACACAGCACTGCTTGCGCGGACCTCCACGGTCTCAACACGCAACTGGCCAACGACTTGAAATCGTTCGAGGCGCGCGCTTTGCAAAACGGCGTCGAAACTGGCCAGGTCATGGCTGCCCGTTACGTGCTGTGTTCGGTAGTGGATGAGGCTGTAGTGACGACGACCTGGGGTAACGAAAGCAAATGGTCGCAAATGAGCCTGCTCAGCAAATTCCACAATGAAACCTTTGGCGGTGAAAAGTTCTTTCAATTACTGACTCGCTTGTCCAGGAACCCTGTCAAGCACCTGCCGATGCTTGAGTTGATGTACGTGTGCCTGTCGCTCGGATTTGAAGGGAAGTACCGCGTGCAGACCCGGGGAATGCTCGAACTGGAAGGCATCCGCGATGACTTGTACCGCCAGATTCGCCAGTTGCGCGCAGACACACCGCGCGAACTGTCGCCCCAGTGGGAGGGGCTCAATCATCAGCGCCGTAGCCTGGTACGCATCGTGCCGGCGTGGATGGTCGTGTTGTTTACCAGTGTGTGCCTGGTGGTGATGTATTCGGGGTTCGCCTGGGTGCTGGGTGAACAGCGCGACGCCGTTCTCCAGCCTTATCAGGCAATTGATCCGGTAGCCGCCAAACCGCAGTCCTAACCGTAGACAGGGACGAATTATGAAAAAGGTTTTCAAGAAAGTTGGCGTCTTCCTGCGCAAAACATGGGTCTGGGCCCTGTTGCTGGTACTGTTCGCTGCGTTGCTGGTCTGGATTGTCGGGCCATTGCTGGCCGTGAATGACGAGAAGTTCTGGGAAAGTTCCTCCGCGCGCCTTTTCACCATCAGTGTGATGTTTCTGATCTGGGGCTTGTGCATGGTGTACGTCAGCTGGCGTGCTGGTGTGCATAAAAAAACCAACGAGGAAAGCGAGGGTGGAAAGGATCGTGTTCTTCGCGAGAAGCACATCGACGAAGAACAGAAGGCGCTCAGGACAGGTTTCAAGGATGCCTTGAAAACCCTCAAGTCCTCGAGTCTGTATCGGGGCCGTAGCGAGCGCTGGCGCGATGACTTGCCGTGGTACCTGCTGATTGGTCCCCATGCCAGCGGCAAGACCAGCCTGCTGGATTTTTCCGGTATTGAGTTTCCGATCAACAGGATTGACCGCAAACTGACGCGCGACACCCGCGGGACACGTTATTGCGATTGGTATTTCGCTGATCACGGCGTGCTGATCGACACCGCCGGTCGCTACCTGAACCAACCCGATGCTCAAGTCGATGCCAGTGCATGGAGCACGTTGCTCGATCTGTTGCGCCAGCGTAGCCGCAATCGACCGTTGAATGGGGTGCTGGTGACTATCTCGGTAGAAAACCTGCTGAGTTCCAACGAACAGGAATTGGACGCTCTATCCAACCAGGTGCGTGCGCGTTTGCAGGAGGTACACCAGAAACTGCACGTCGACGTACCGGTTTACCTTGTGTTGAGCAAGGCCGACCACCTGCCTGGTTTCGACGAGTTTTTCGATCAGCTGAGTCGCGAAGAATGCGATCAGGTCCTGGGCACCAGCTTCCGCAAGGACCAGTGCGGTAGCGATGCTGCCGTAGTGCGCGCCGAATTCGAAGCGCTGCTGCATCGCTTGAACAGCCAGGTGATCACACGGATGCATCAGGAGCGCAATGCCCGGCACCGTGGTCGGATTCTCGATTTCCCTCATCAATTGGGAAAACTCGGTGAGCGACTTTGCTTGTTTGTCGACATGGCATTCACTGGCAACCGCTATCAACGTGCAACCCGGTTGCGTGGATTCTATTTCACCAGTGCACTGCATCTGGTTGAACAGTTGAATGAAAACACCGAGGGCACCGATTCAAGCCTGGAAGTGAATGCCGGAGTGCTGCCCACGCTGCGCAGTGGCCGCTCGCGGTTCATACACCATCTGTTCAGCCGGGTGATCTTTCCTGAAGCTGATCTTGCGGGACTGGACAAGCGTGAGCGCAGCCGAATTCATTGGGGGCAACGTGCGTTGTATCTCGGTGCAGTCACTGCCCTGGTGTTGTTCGGCATCCTGTGGGCCGGCGGATTTTCGGCCAATTACGGGCGTCTGGAAACCTTGCGCAATCTGGCGCAAAACTGGACACAAGAAACCTCTGCCTTACCCGCAGGCGATGACCCCATAGCGGTGCTCAAGAGCCTGGACAATCGCCACAAGGCCACTCAGGTATTCCCGAGTACAAGCGAAGTGAGTTATCACGAACGCGTTGGCCTGTATCAAGGTGAGTACGTCCATCCGACAGTCAAGTCTGCTTACGATCGCGAGCTTGAAGAAAGGCTTTTGCCGCAGGTGGCGATGCTGCTCGAAGGGCAGATCCGCACGAGCATGAAGGACCGCGAGCGTTTGCTTAACAGCTTGCGCGCTTACTTGATGCTGAACATGAAAGACCGCCGCGACTCGCCCTGGCTCAAGGACTGGGTCTCAGCCGCGTGGTCACAACGTTACCCCGGCAATACCGAAGTACAGAACGGTTTGAACAGCCACTTCGAGCGCCTGCTTGAACAGCCATTCAACTATCCAGTGAATGATCAGTTGGTCACTCAGGCACGCCAGGTTTTGCGCAACGAGTCTTTGGTCAACGTGGTCTACCGGATGCTGCGCGAGCAGGCTCGCAGCTTGCCTGATTACCGTTTGAGCCAGCATCTTGGGCCGCAAGGGGCGCAGTATGTCGGCACTGATCACGTGATCCCGGGGTTCTACACCCAGCAAGGTTATCGGCAATACTTCTCGGTGCAAGGCTCGATGCTGGTCACCGATATCCTGAATGACAACTGGGTATTGGGTGAAGGCACGGGTATCAGCAATATGGACTTGCGCCGACTTCTTGTAGATCTGGAGCAACGCTATTTCCGAGACTACTCCAACTATTGGAGCGAAGCGCTCGGCCATGTCGCACTGTCCCCCGCAAATGACTTTGGTGAAGTCGCCGAGCAGCTGGCGAGCCTGACTTCGGCCAGCTCTCCGCTTCTGCGGTTGCTGGTGGAAGTGCGGGAGAACACCCGCTTTCCCGTTATCGCCGATGAAGCTGCGGACACTGTCGGTAAGCTGGCAGAGAAGGGCGCAAAACCGGGCAAGCTTGCTGCCTCGGCGTCAGGCAAGGTTTCGGGCGCAATGGCAAAAAATCTTCCGGACACGGCGAGAAAATCTCTGCAGCGTCGTTTTGAGCCGCTGCATCAGTTGCTGGGTGACGACAACGGCCCATCGGCTGATTTGACTCCGGCCATGAATGCACTCAACGATCTGCAACTGCAAATGGCCAGTCTGGCTCGCGCAAGCGTTCCGGAACAGGCCGCTTTCGATATGGCCAGGACTCGCATGGGTGACCAGCGCGATGCCCTGAGCAACTTGCGCAATGCGTCCGGTCGTTTGCCGCGACCGGTCAGTGCTTGGTTCAGTGTGTTGGGAGATGACACCTGGCGCCTGGTGCTGGGCGATGCCTACGCTCACCTTAACCAGCGTTATCAAGCCGAGCTGTTCGGCTTCTACCTAAAGGCGATCTACAAGCGTTATCCGTTCGATGCACACAGCCCCAGCGACGTGTCGCTCGGTGATTTCCGCGAGTTCTTCAAGGCCCAGGGCATCGCCGATCGCTTTTTCGACGGCTATCTGCGCCCATTTGTCAGCGGCGACCCGGGTAGCTATCGCATGCGCACGTTCGATGGCCAGAGCCTCCCGATCTCCAGAACCTACCTGGACCAGATGGCCGCGGTGCAGGTGATCCGCCAGAGTTTCTTCAGCAACAACCCGGCGGAGCCACAGGTGCAGTTCAAGCTGGAACCCTACACCCTTGATCCTTCGGTGAGCCGTTCGGAGTTCAAGTTTGGTGGTACGACCATGGAATATCGGCACGGCCCGATCGTTCCAGTGTCATTCAAGTGGCCAACCGACGCTGAAGATGGTCGCACCAGCCTGGTCCTCGACAAAATGGTCGGCCGCCCGATTGGGATCGAAAAGAACACCGGGCCTTGGTCGCTGTTCCGTCTGTTCGATCTGATGCAGACCGAGTATCTGACCGGTCGTGACGTGCTGGTGCTCAAGGCGGATCTGGGCGGTCTGCGCGCCAACTACCTGCTGACCAGCCAACGTACACCAAACCCCTTCGATATGGGCATGCTGCGCACCTTCCGTATGCCGGTGCAGCTCTGATGCGAGTAGCGGTTCCCTGGCGCAGTGCGGCGCGCACCGATATTGGCAAGATTCGGTCGCGCAACGAGGACGCTTTTCTCGACTGCCCCCAGCAAGGAATGTGGGTGGTCGCGGACGGCATGGGTGGTCATCAGGGTGGCGACGTCGCCAGCCAGTTGATCGTCGCCAGCCTGGCGGATTTGCCCCTGCTGGATGACTTCGACGAGCGACTGAAGGGCGTTCGTCAATGCCTGCACTGGCTCAACCGCCGTCTGGGTCAGGAGCTGACGGTCATTGCCGGACGCCATGACGGCATCATGGGCAGCACCGTGGTGCTGTTGCTGGTGGAAGGCAATCGCGGAGCATGCATCTGGGCGGGCGACAGCCGTTGCTACTTGTGGCGAGGGCAACGCTTGTATCAGCTGTCCAGGGACCATTCGCTGCAACAGCAACTGATTGACGAACAACGAATGAGCGCTGCCGAGGCCAAAGCGCACCCGGACGCTCATGCACTGACCCGCGCGATTGGCGCCGCGGCGCAACTGACTCTCGACGTGCTGGAGTTCGAGGTTCATCCCGGCGATGCGTTTCTGCTGTGCAGCGACGGCCTGTACCAGAATGTGAACAGCGCTGCTCTTGGCAATGCATTGAGCCTGACGGCACCGCATCTTGCGCTGCAATGTCTGTTCGACAGCGCCCTGTGTGGCTCGGCGCGGGACAACCTGACTGCCGTGATGGTTCGCCAATGACCGAACTCACTCCATCTCCCGACATCCTGTCACCGAGTGAAGAGCAGGACCACAATCCGACTTACTTCGCTTTCGCCAACGCGCATCTGGCGCAACCTGCACCGTCATCATCCCGGCTCAGCGTCGGGCAAATGCCCGAAGTGCTTGCAGGTCGTTATCGCATCGAGCGCCTTTTGGGTGCCGGTGGCATGAGCCTGGTTTTCCGTGCACGTGACTTGCTGATCGAACAGTTCGGCGAACCCGCCCCTTGCATCGCACTGAAGGTGCTCAGCGAAGAATTTGCCCAATGGCCCGACGCGAGCACCTTGCTGTACAGCGAATTCGCCATGACCCGGCATTTGCGTCATGACAACGTGCTGCGTTTTCACACGTTCGAGGTGGACACCGATTGCCAGCGGGCCTTCATCACCATGGAGCTGATGCGAGGCCTGACTCTGGACAAGTTGTTATGCGAGCAACCGCTGGGTATCCCCTGGGCTGATTTGCGCAGCATCGCGTTGCAGTTACTTGACGCACTGGCTCACGCGCATGCACGGGGCATCCTGCACGGCGACATCAAACCGAGCAACGTGATGATCAGCGAGGAGGGTGTGCGTTTGTTCGACTTCGGTCTGGGCCAGGTGCAGGAGGGCGTACTGCCCGGCTTGCCGAAGCTTAGTCGCGAGCGGTTCGTTGCGTGGACTCCCGGCTATGCTGCTCCGGAATTGCTGGAAGGTCAGGCGTTGACGGCGGGCACTGACCTATACGCAGTGGCCTGCGTGCTCTACGAGCTGGCGGGAGGCAAACATCCGTTCCGCCGCTTGCCTGCAACGCAGGCACGTGATGCGCGTCTGGACCTCGAACTGAGCCGACCCGGACACTTGCCTAAACATTGCTGGCCGGCATTGCGTACCGCACTGGCATTTGATGAGAACCGAAGAAATATCAACGTCCAGCAACTGCGCGACGCTTTTGGCGAAACCTCATCATCGCTGCGACGGCGCATCTTTACGCGCGTTCAAGCCTGATTATCTGAAAAAGCCTGCATGCCGTGAGCATGCAGGCTTTTTCATTCAGGTTGCCTGTTCGTGGCTACCCTCAGTTCTTGTCCAAATCCACATTCCGCGTCTCACGCAGGCACAGCATCCCCACCACCAGGCTCACCCCGGTAATCAGCACCGGGTACCACAGCCCGTAGAAAATATCCCCGGTGTACACCACCAGCGCGAACGACACGGTTGGCAGGAAACCGCCGAACCAGCCGTTGCCGATGTGGTAGGGCAGGGACATGGAGGTGTAACGGATGCGGGTCGGGAACAGTTCGACCATCAGCGCCGCCAGCGGGCCGTAGCACATGGCGGAGATGATGATCAGCGCGACGATCAGCGCCACGATCATGGTTTTGTTGATCTGTTGCGCGTCAGCCTGTTGCGGATAACCGGCCAGGGTCACGGCGCCGCGCAGGGCGGCTTCGTCGAAACCGTCGATTTTCACGTCGCCCACACTCACCTGCACGGTGCTGCCGGCCGGGGCGGCGATGCTTTCGTATGGCAGACCCTGCTTGACCAGGAAGGTTTTGACCTTGTCGCAAGGGCTGTCGAATTTGGCCTTGCCCACCGGGTCGAACTGGAAGGTGCAGGTGGCCGGATCGGCCGTCACGGTGATCGGGGCCTGGCGGCTGGCCAGGTCGATTGCCGGGTTGGCGTAGTGGGCCAGGGATTTGAAGATCGGGAAGTACAGCGCGGTGGCCAGCAGCAGGCCGATCATCAGCACTGGTTTGCGTCCGACCTTGTCCGACAGCCAGCCGAAGAAAATGAAGAATGGCGCGCCGATGGTGACGCTGATGATCAGCAGGCCGTTGGCGACGGCGGGGTCCATTTTCAGGAACTGGGTGAGGAAGAACAGCACATAGAACTGCGCCGCGTAAAAGGTCACGGCCTGCCCGGCGTTGATGCTGAACAGGGCGATCAGCACGACCTTGAGGTTTTCCCATTTGCCGAAGGAGTCACGGATCGGCGACTTGCAGAGCTTGCCTTCCTCTTTCATTTTCACGAAGGCCGGCGACTCGTGCAGGCTCAGGCGAATCCAGGTCGAGATGCCCAGCAGGACGATCGAGAACAGGAACGGAATGCGCCAGCCCCAGACTTCGAACTGATCGCCGGTGAAGTAGCGGCAACCGAGCACCACCAGGAGCGACAGCAGCAAGCCGAGGGTGGCGGTGGACTGAATCCAGCTGGTGTGGAAACCGCGTTTGCCGATGGGCGCGTGTTCCGCGACATAGGTGGCGGCGCCGCCGTACTCGCCGCCCAAGGCCAGGCCCTGAAGCATGCGCAGCACCACAAGAATGATCGGCGCGGCGATGCCGATGCTGGCGTAGGTCGGCAGAAGGCCGACGCAGAAGGTCGCCACGCCCATGAGGACGATGGTGGCGAGGAAAGTGTATTTACGTCCGATCATGTCTCCCAGCCGACCGAAGACCAGTGCGCCGAACGGCCTGACCACGAAGCCGGCCGCGAAGGCCATCAGGGCGAAGATGAAGGCGGTGGTGTCGTTGACTCCGGCGAAGAACTGCTTGCTGATCACCGCCGCGAGGGCGCCGTAGAGGAAGAAGTCATACCACTCGAACACCGTGCCGAGCGACGAGGCGAAGATGACTTTCTGGGTTTCCTTGCTGGTGCCTGCGCTGCGCACGGCTTCCAGGGGCTGAACGTGTTCTGACATATCGGTATCCCTCACAGTGATTGTTTTTGTTGTTCCACTGTCGGCACCTGCCTTGTGGGCGGGGCCGCTACTGTCCTTGCATCGGGTGTAACCGTTCTACATCCCCACTGTAGGAGCGAGCTTGCTCGCGATGAACCTGAGAACACCGCGGGGCATCAGGTGCCCAGCGTTATCGTTGGCGTCCATCGCGAGCAAGCTCGCTCCTACAGTGGTGGTGGGGCGTTCGTTTTCATGGATGTGCAGCCAGTTCCAATTCCGGGGCAATGCTCCTTGTGTCGGGGTTGAGGATCAGTTGTGCAGCCTTTTCGGCAATCATCAACGTCGGCGAGCAGGTGTTGCCCGAAGTGATGTTGGGCATGATCGAGGCGTCGGCGATGCGCAGGCCGGGGATGCCGTGGACGCGCAGCTGGGCATCGACCACCGCATCGGCATCGTTGCCCATCCGGCAGGTGCCCACGGGATGGAAAATCGTCGTGCCGATACGCGCGGCGGCTTCGTGCAGTTGTTCTTCGCTTTGCAGGCTGTCGCCGGGCAGGTATTCCACGGGCTTGAAGGCCTTCAGGGCCGGGGCGGCGACGATGCGTCGGGTCAGGCGGATGGCGTCGGCGGCGACTCGCAAGTCTTCCGGATGGCTCAGGTAATTGGGTTGAATCAACGGCGCCTGTTGCGGATCGACGGAGCGGATTTCCACCTTGCCACGGCTTTTCGGACGCAGGTCGCAGACCGAGGCGGTAAACGCCGGGAAGTTGTGCAGCGGCTCGCCAAATCGTTCCAGGGACAGCGGTTGCACGTGGTATTCGAGGTTGGCCGAGGTCTGCTCCGGCCCCGAACGGGCAAAGGCCCCTAGCTGGCTCGGCGCCATGGACAGCGGGCCGCTGCGGTCATACAGATAACGCAGGCCCATGCCCATCTTGCCCCACACACTGCCGGCGATCTGGTTGAGGGTGCGGGCGTTCTCCAGTTTGTAGATCAACCGTAGTTGCAGGTGATCCTGCAGGTTGCCACCGACGCCGGGCAATTCATGCACGACACCGATACCAAGGCGATGCAGCAGCGGGCGAGGGCCGATGCCCGAGCGTTGCAGAATGCTCGGCGAGCCGATGGAACCGGCACACAAGATGATTTCCTTGCGCGCCTTAAAGGTCTGGACCTGACCTTGCCAGCGCACGCTCACTGCCGAGGCGCGGGCGTTTTCCAGCAGCACGCGATCAACCTCGACCCCGGTCAATACGGTCAGGTTCGCACGGTCGCGAATCGGTTTGAGAAAGGCCTTGGCCGCATTCCAGCGGATGCCGGCCTTCTGGTTGACCTGAAAGTAGCCACAACCTTCGTTGTCGCCCTGGTTGAAGTCATCGATGCTGGCGATGCCGCTTTGCTCGGCGGCGCTGCGAAAGGCATCGAGGATCGGCCACGACAGGCGCTGGCGCTCCACCCGCCAGTCGCCGCTGGCGCCGTGGAATTCGGAGTCGCCGGCAAAGTGGTTTTCGCTTTTCTTGAACAGCGGCAGCACGTCCTGCCAGCGCCAGCCGGGGTTGCCCTCGGCGGCCCAGCGATCGTAGTCGCCGGCCTGGCCACGCATGTAGATCATGCCGTTGATGGAGGAGCAGCCACCGAGCACCTTGCCGCGCGGGTAGCTCAGGGTGCGGCCTTGCAGTCCGGGTTGCGCTTCGGTCTTGAAGCACCAGTCGGTGCGCGGGTTGCCGATGCAGAACAGGTAACCGACGGGGATGTGAATCCACGCATAGTTATCGCGGCCACCGGCTTCGAGCAGCAGCACCCGGTGTTGCGGATTGGCCGACAGTCGATTGGCCAGCAGGCAACCGGCCGGTCCGGCCCCGACCACGATGTAGTCGTAGGTATCCTGGGTAGCTTGCATCCCTGACCTCGCATTGTTTTTCTTGTTGTGACCATCCTAGTTGTTAGCTTTCGTTTAAAAAATGTTAGTTTTTACGCAGCCACTGTGCGTTTTTAAACAGCGTGTTCAACTCGCAAGCCCAAGGATGATTCATGTTCGACTGGAATGACCTGCGGTTTTTTCTCGAGCTCCAGCGTAGCGGGCGTTTGCTAACCGCTGCCCGCCGTCTGAACACCACCCATGCGACGGTTGCGCGGCACATCGAGGCCATCGAAAAGAGCCTCGGCACGGCGCTGTTCGTGCAACACGCCCAGGGTTATGAAATGACGCCGGCGGGAGAAGCGTTGCTCAAGCATGCCGAGGCCATGGAGAACGTGGCGCTGCTGGCTCAGGAGGAAATCACCCAGTCGACGGCGCCTCTGGGCAAGATTCGTGTCGGGGTCACCGAAGGGCTGGGCATCATGTTCCTGTCCAGTCGCATGAACGGCCTGTTCGAGCGTTATCCGGGGCTGGAGGTGGAGCTGGTGGCGGTGCCGCGTTTTGTCAGCATCCTCAACCGCGAGGCGGAAATCAGCATTCACCTGGAACGCCCCGACGCCGACATGCTGGTCACGCGCAAGCTCACCGACTACCGGCTGGCGCTCTACGCCAGCCAGGCGTATCTGGACAAGGCACCGCCGCTGCGCAGTCGCGAGGACTTGGGGCGGCACGCCTGGATCGGCTACGTCGACGATCTGCTGTTCAGCCAGGAACTGATGTTCCTCAACAGCTTTTGCCGCAACCCGCAGGTGGTCTTTCACAGCACCAGTGTCATCGCCCAGCAACAGGCGGCCCGCGCGGGGCTGGGTATCGCGGTATTACCGTGCTACATGGCCAGCGCCGATCCCGGGCTGGTGCCGTTGTTCGCCGAGGAAAGCATTTTGCGCAGCTACTGGATCAGCACCCGTCGGGACCTGCACAAATCGGTGCGACTGCGGGTGATGTGGGATTACGTGGTGGAGCTTTGCGAGCGCGAACAATCACTACTGCTCGGCCACCCCGATCCACTGTAGGAGCCGAGCTTGCTCGCGATGCACGCAAGGAAACCGCGGAGCATCAGGTACGCAGCGTTATCGTTGACCACCATCGCGAGCAAGCTCGCTCCTACCGGGGATGGACAGGACGGCGCGCAATCCGCCTTCGGGGCGGTTGAGCAGGGTAATGCGCCCGTGCAGACGGGTGGCGATGGTGTTGACGATGGTCAGCCCCAGACCGGCGCCCTGGTGGTTGCCGCGGCTGTAGAAGCGCTCGAACAGGCGGGCGCGGTCGGCTTCGTCGATACCCGGCCCCTGATCTTCGACGCTCAGGTGATAAAACCCCTCGGACAGCCTCAACTGCACGCTGATGACCCCGTGTTCAGGGGAGAAATTCGCCGCGTTGGTGATCAGGTTGTTGAGGGCGATGTCGATGGCGGCTGCATCCGTGGCCACTTTGCAAGGCTGCTCGATACCGTCGAATGCCAGCTCCAGGCGCTTGCTCAACAACCAGGGCGTGAGTTGAACTAGACAATCGCGAATGGTCTGGGTCAGGTCGATGGTGGGCAACGGCGCGGGCGTGGCCTTGGGTTCCAGGCGGGCCATGGTCAGCAATTGATTGACCAGACGGCTGGTGCGGTCGACACCTGCGATCAGAAATTCCAGGGATTCACGGCGCTCCTGTTCGGTCCCGGCTTCCAGCAGGTTCTGCGCGTGCACCCGCAGCACCGCCAGCGGAGTGCGCATCTCGTGCGCCGCGTCGGCGATGAAGCGCCGTTCCCGGCCAAGCACCTCCTGGATCTGCGCGAGCATGCGGTTGAGCGCCGCCTGCATCGGCTCCAGCTCATTGGGCAATGGCGACAGCTGCAGCGGTTCCAGCGAACCGCCGTGCCGTGCCCGCAGGGTCGCGGCCATGTCGGCCAGGGGTTTCAGACCCCAGCCGATGGCCAGCCAGACCATGACCGCCAGAATCAGACTGCCCAGAACGTTGGGCCACAGCGTATGACGCACGATGCGGTCCACCAGATCGGCACGCACATCGTCCCGCTCGCCCACCCAGATCCGCAGATCATTCTGTTTGTCTTCCAGCAGGAAGGCGCGCCAATGGCGGTTGTTCAGATCCATCACGTCGCTGAAGCCGGTTTTTGTCGGCGGGGCGGTGAAATAGGGCGCGCTGGCGGTGTGCACCAGTACCTCGCCCTTGCGATCCCAAACCTGGAAGGCGATCTTGCTTTCATAAGGATGACCCTCAACTCTGGGCTCGGCCTCACCCAGGGCCTTGTTGAAGGCCTGATACAACTCGCTCTGGTCCTTGCCGGCCAACGGCATGCGCAGCACGCCCTGCAACAGACGTGCGTTGCGGGCGAGTTGGGCGTCATAGACTTCGGCGATTTCATGGTTGCTGTCGTGCAGGTTGAACACGCTGATCACGGCGATACCGGCGAGCATCAGGCCGATGATCAGGGTCAGGGTGCGACGCCTGATCGAAGTCACCGGCGCTCCTCCACCAGATAGCCGACACCGCGGATAGTGCGGATCAGGTCGGTAGAGAACTTCTTGCGCAGATGGTGAATGTGCACTTCCAGGGTGTTGCTTTCAGCTTCCTCGTTCCAGCCGTAGAGCAACTGCATCAAGTGATCGCGGGTCATGACGCGGCCCGGCGGCGACAGCAGCTCGTGCAGCAGCTGATATTCCTTGGGCGTCAGCGCCACCGGCTGCCCCTGATAGCTGACCTGCTGGGTGCCCGGGTTGAGGCTGATTCCGGCGTGTTCGATCAACGCCTGGGCCCGGCCCGCGCTGCGCCGCAGCAAGGCCCGCAAACGCGCCTTGAGTTCGGCCAGGTCGAAAGGTTTGATCAGGTAGTCGTCGGCGCCGGCATCCAGTCCCGCAATGCGGTCTTCGGTGGCATCCCGGGCGGTCAGAATCAGCACCGGCAGATTCGAGCCGCTGTCACGCAAGCGGCGCAAGACCTCCAGCCCGTCCATGCGCGGCAGGCCAAGATCGAGCACCGCCAGATCGAACGCCTCGCTGAGCAACGAATGCAGGGCACTGCTGCCATCACCCACCCAGTCGACGGTATAACCCTCGCGGCCCAGGGCCTGATGGATGCCTTCACCCAGAGCCTCATCGTCCTCGATCAGTAGTAAACGCACAGGGACTCCCGTCATTCGAGCTTCTTGTTGACGTCCACCAGCAATGCTTCGATTTCTTTGCGGCGCCCGGCATCGGCGGTTTCCCGACCGGGTCGCGGGGCGGCCTGCAGCGCCTTCTGCAATGCTGTCTTCGCTTCACGATAGCGCTTTTGACGGTAGAGGTGATCGCCCCAGAAGTACAGGCTGTCGATGCCGTTCGGGTTCAGTTCCAGAGCCGTCCTGAGTAACTGTTCGGCCTTGTCCGAATCGCCGAAGCCGATGGGCCAGCCCGGCACGCGGTCGTACAACGCTGCGAGGCTGGTGTAGGCCGAGCCTTGCAGCGCCTTGGGGTCCAGGGCCAGGGCTTTTTCCAGATCGGCCTTTGCGTCCTTGACTTTGCTCAGTGCGCCGAGTCCGCCCTGGGCGCCTCCCCAGCTGCTGGTGACAATACCGGACCAGATCCAGGCCTCGGCCAGCGACTGGCGCTCGCGGGTGAAGCTTTGCGCCTGGCCCGCGAGTTTTTCAAAAGCCCCGACGCGTTGCTCGGCCGGCAGTTCGTATTGGATGTGCGCCCAGCTTTGCTGGATCCCGCTGAGGCGCTGCTGATCCGCAGCATCCAGAGCCCAGACGCTTTGGCTCAGTGCTCCCAGCAACAGGTATGTGGCGATCTTTTTCATGGTTCGAGATTCTCTTCGTCAGGCTTTTGACTCAGGCGGCGGATCAGCGGCAATTGCTTGCGCAAACCGCGATCCACCAGGTTGGGCAACAGGCTGTTGAGGCGCACGAAAAACCGCTCCGGCCAACCCAGATACAGATCCCGACGGTCGCCGGCGATGGCGTGGATCACGGCGCTGGCCACGGTTTGCGGGTCATCGACGCTGGCCTTCAGTGCATCGTTCAGCGCCTGGGCCGCCGGGCTGTTCATGCTGGTACGGGTAGCGCGCGGAGCGACATAGAGCACGTTGATGCGGGTGTCGGCCAGTTCCCGGCGCAGCGCTTCGGAGAAGCCGCGCAAGGCGAATTTGCTGGCGCAGTAACTGGCATAACCGGGGTAGCCGATCGAACCGTAAGTCGAGCCGACGTTGACAACCATGGCGCTGGAGGCCTGGCGCAGCAGTGGCAACAGGAGCCGGGTCAGGCAGATCGGTGCGCCGATATTGAGCGCCAGCAGCGCGTTGATCGCCTGATCCTCCAGTTGCTCGAGCATGGCGAAGTGATTGACCCCGGCGGCATTGATCAGCAGGTTGATCCCCCCGATGCTTTGGGCCTCGGCCAGCACTTCAATGCGGTCTGCGGGCAGCGTCAGGTCCGCGCCGATCCAGAACAGGTTTTGCGGGTAGCGTGCGAGCAGCGGTTCGAGCGGTTGTCGATGGCGGGCAACGGCCAGTACACGGGCTCCGGCCGCGCACAAGGCGGTGGCGATGGCCATACCGATGCCACCGCTGGCGCCGGTCAACACCACACGGGCTTCAGACAGGCGCATGCAGAATCTCTCCGTTGCGTGGCAGGTCGCGGAACATGTCGGTGTAGAGCCTGTAGACCACTTTCGAGGCGTGGACGACCGCTGCCTGATCGTCCGGATGTTCCAGCCGGTTCATCAAGCGGCGATAAGTGTGCATGTGCTCGATATCCAGCGAGCCATGGGAACTTAGATAGCTGAAGGCGCTTTCCGGCAGCGCCAGACGTTCGCGAATGCTGGCGGCGGCGTGGGTGGCCAGGGCGATACTGGTACCTTCCAGCACGTTGACCATGCCGAACAGGCCGACCGGGTTACCCCGTGCGATCAAGTCGTAGAGAAAACTCACCATCAGTTCGATGGGAAGTGACGGTTGGCCGAGTCGCACCGTGGTCGCATCGCCGCCACAGGCTTCGATGTCATTGAGCACCCACTGCTCGTGGCCGTATTCATCCTCGATGTATTCGCACACCGCTTTGCGCAGCCATTCCAGGCGTGAAGGCAGGCGCGCGCCGCAGGCCATCATCAACGGCACGGTATGGCGTACATGGTAATAGGCCTGGGTCAGAAAGGCGCGGTAGCTGTCCAGGCTGACCTGGCCTGCGAGGGCGTCGACAATGATCGGCAGATTGAATAACTCACTGCGTTGCTGATGCGTGGCTTCTTGCAGCCGGTCAAAAAAATTCATGGTGCGGATTCCTCGGATACGACAGGTTCGTTCAACTGCGTGCGATAGCGCTCGATGATGGCGTCGCGGCGCGGGCGGCCGTTGGCGGTCAGCAGGCCATTGGCCTGGGTGAAGGGTTGATTCAGACGGGTCCAGTGGTGAACCCGGGCGTAATCGGGCAGGGCCTCGTTGGCCTCGGCCACGGCAGCGGCCAGCTCATCGTCGGTGCAGTCCGGGCGGTGCGGCCAGAGCAGCGCATGATTGACGGGCATGGCTTCGCCGTAGACGAAGGCCTGGGCGATATGACGGCGTTGCGTCAATTCGGCCTCGACCCATTCGGGATTCACATTGCGGCCGAAACTGGTGACGAACTGATGTTTCTTGCGCCCCTTGAGGTAGAGAAACCCCTCGGCGTCGAATTCGCCGATATCGCCACTGGGCCACCATTGATCGGTGGGCGGCGTGTCGCCCAGATAGCCAAGCAGGGTCGAGCCTTTGATCAGCACTTCACCGTCCTCGGCCAGACGAATCTGCACATGGGGCAAAGGCTTGCCGACACTGCCGGGGCGCCGTGCTTCGGGCCGGTTGAGGCAGACCACCGAGGCGCATTCCGACAGGCCATAACCTTCGTACACGGCAATACCCGCGTGTTGTGCGCGAAGCAGCAGATCCTGGGTCACCCTTGCACCGCCTATTGCGGCAAATCGCAGGTGTTGCGGATCGAAACTGTGGTGCTCGGCTGCGGTGACCAGCAACAACAGCAATTGCGGTACCAGAATCAGGCTGTGGGGCGCACGGCGGGTCAGGCATTCGAGCAATTGCTGGCCATTCACCGCACTGGCGCCCTGAATACCCAGGGCCTTTTGGCCGGGCAGGCTCAAGGTCGCGCCGGCGTACAACGCGGCGTAGCAACCGATGTTCTCCAGCAGAATGGCCAATGGCAGCAACGCCAGATGATGCTTTGGATCGGTGGGCCGGCTGGCCTCATCCAGTTCGCGGGCCACCCGAAGAATGCTTTCGGCGTCCAGGCATACGCCTTTGGGCGTACCCGTGGTGCCGGAAGTGAACGTCAGTTTGGCCGTGCCTTGGGGCATGGGGCTGGGCCGACTGAAGTTGCGCCGCCAGAATTCCCCGCCTTTCTCGTAACCGGCGGCCTCAAGTTCAGTCTCCAGTTCCGCTTCGGCGATCACCCGAGTCGCCTGACTCTGTTCCAGGCAATGCGTGCGCTGCGCCTGTGTGAAAAAAGGCGGCAACGTCACGCAGGTCAGGCCTTCGAACAACGCCGCCAGATCCCACAGCATGGCTTCGATGCCATTGTCCAGGGCCAGTGCGATTACCTGCGCACGTTCATCGCGCAGGCGCTGCCGGCGGTGGACCACTTCTGCATTGAGCGTGGCGTAGTCGAGTTTCAATTGATCACCCCACAGGGCGATCGCATGGGGTTGGCGTTCAGCGTGCAGGCTCAGGGTCTGTTTGAAGCGCTGGACTTCA
This sequence comes from Pseudomonas sp. SDO55104_S430, assembly GCF_054070595.1. Taxonomy (NCBI): domain Bacteria; kingdom Pseudomonadati; phylum Pseudomonadota; class Gammaproteobacteria; order Pseudomonadales; family Pseudomonadaceae; genus Pseudomonas; species Pseudomonas sp. SDO55104_S430. The sequence goes on from NZ_JBSVXG010000002.1 coordinate 67,725, forward strand.
GGCGACATGGCAGGGCGCCTCGAAGGAGGTCGGCAAACCAAGACGATTGATCATCCCGATATTGCGCAGATGAATGAACCCGGCGCGGATGTTGCCCACATGCACCCAGGGCTTGCTTTCGTAATAGCTGCCCCAGCTGTGACGATCCTCTCCCAGCCGTTCAGGGTCGGCGGCGCACAGGGTCACCGGTTTCAGGCCAAGCCGGTGGAAGCTGTTGACCAGCCCGATATTGCCGGTGAACGCCACCCACTCCAGGCCGCCCATGGCCAGCAGGTAAGTGATGGCGATGATGCTCAGCCGCGCGCTGCCGGTATCGCTGGCCGCCAGATTGCCGACCTCTACGACGCCGGCCCGATCCACCGGACAGCCGGCGGCGGCACTGATCAGCGGCTCGATCGGCTCGTCCAGATAACGCTCCAGAAACAGTTCGCCACTGGTCGCCAGGCGCACCCCGGCAACGGCGCAGAGCTCGCCGGTCTCGTTGGCCAGGCCAAACAGTTCCGGCATGAAGTGGCGGATGTCGGCGCCGTGGGCCTTGCGAAAGCGCTGCTGGATAAAAGCTTCGAAGGTTGCGCGTTGTGAATCGTCGGGCAACGCCCGCTCCAGGCTCAGCTGCGGGGTTTCGGAGTCACCGAAGTGCAGTGGCAAGGGTATGTTCCAGTCGAAAAAGGGCATGGGCTGACGCCTCCCGGAAAAGTCTGGGAGGAGTATCCGAGGGATTTCTTAATGGAATCTGAAGGTGAGGTTGCCCACAGGAACTCGGTTGGAGCTGTCGAGTGCAACGTGGCTGCGATTTCTTAGATCAAGATCAAAAGATCGCAGCTTCGGCAGCTCCAGGGGTTTGTGGCTCAGGGAAGGATATCGAACGCCGTACTGGCCAGCCGTTCGCCGTTGACCATGATGTGCACCGCATGCCGTCCGGCGTAGTGCCGGCGGGTGGTGAGTTCCTTGATGTGCTGGCCGCGGGAGATGGATTCGGTGGCGTGGCCGGGCAGGGTCAGGGCCTTGAGCTTGAAGACTTTGGCTGAGGTGCTGCCGTTGGCTTTGACGTAGTCGATGGCGTAGTCGATCACCAGGCGCTGGCTGTCCTCGACCCTGGATCTGACGGCGAAGGACAGGGTGATTTTCTCTCCCAGGCCGATCACCGGCGGGTTGACCTGCACGTCGACGATGTCTACTTCAGGCTTGCCGCCGGCCCCGATGATCGCCAGGGCTCGCGGATTGCCCTGTTTGATCAGGCTGCGCAGGGCGTGTTTGGCGATCCACGCGGTGTGTTTGTTGTCCAGCGACCAGCCTTCGATCAGGTCCAGGACCCAGTCGGGATGGTCCTTGGTGATGTCGTTGAGGTGATTGGCCACGGACTTGCGCACATAGAGGCTGGGGTCGGCCTTGAGGTTGTCGAGAATGCCCATGGCCAGGCGCGGGTCGGCCTGAATCCGTTCCAGGCGGAACGACCACGGCAGGCGCGGGCGGCAACCTTCGCTGGCCAGACGCCGGACGTGCTCGTTGTCATCCTGCGACCAGTCATGCATGTGTTCAAGCGTGCGTTCCAGGTCGCTGCGCAGGAACGGGCGGATCGCAAATTCCGAGGAACCGAAGGCGGTGAAATACTTGAGCGCATCCATGGACAGCTCGAAGCGGTCGGCGCCATAGGTGGCCACGTAGTGGGGCAGGCACATGCTGACAAAGGCGCTGTTGAGCCGTGGGGCGAGGGCGCGCAATAGCGGTAGCGAGGCTTCGAAGTCCAGCGGCAGCACGGCATGCAGGGATTCGCTGACCCGGGCCAGGCGCTGCATGATCGAGAGTTCGGCCAGGTCTTTGGTGGCCAGCTTCAGGAAGGTCCTGGCGTCGAAGGCCGGATAGACCGCGCTCATCTCGGTGGCGATGTGCCGGAGGCGTTCGGTGTTGAAGATTTCCTTGAGGGCGGGGGCGGGTTGGTCAGTTGACATTTTAGGGCCTTGGTAATTGTGGTTAATCCGTTACACCGCGTTATCGTTCTTCGCGGGCAAGCCTCGCTCCTACAGAATTGTGTGGACACCCACATCTCTGTAGGAGCGAGGCTTGCCCGCGAAGAGGCCGGTACATTCAACGCAAATTCAATGCTTCTTCGCCTGCTCTTCCAACTCATCCGACTCAAACAACCGCGCCAATTCCGCCCGAGCTTCCTGAGCCGTCTGCATCACCTTCGCCGCATCGTCATAAACCGCATGCTGCGCCTCGAGCACCTGCTCGTCATGCAGCTTGAAGCGCTTGATCCGCGCATCGGCCTGGGCCTGGGTCAAGCCAAGGCCGATCAACGTCTGCCGGCTCATTTCCAGGCTCGAATAGAACGTTTCACGAATCGGATGAGCACCCACGTCCATCAAGCGATGCACATGCTGGCGGTTACGGGCGCGGGCGATGATCTTCATATGCGGGTAGAGCTTGCGCACCAGCTCGGCGGTCTTGATGTTGGCGTCCGGATCATCGGTGGCGATCACGAAATACTCGGCCTGCTCGACCTTGGCCGCGCTGAGGATCTCAGGGCGCATCGGGTCGCCGTAGAACACCGGGACACCGCCGAAGCTGCGGGACAGCTCGATGGTTTCCACCGAAGTGTCGAGGGCGACGAACTTGATGTTCTGCGCCCGCAGGATCCGCGCCACGATCTGGCCCATGCGGCCCATGCCGGCGATCACCACCCGAGGTTCGTCGGTGTCGATTTCGCGGAATTTCTCCGGCACCACCACCGGTTGCACTTTCGGGCTGACCATCCGTGCGCAGAGCAGAATCAACAGCGGCGTCATGGCCATCGACAGGGTGATCGCCAGGACCAGCAGGTCATACAGGCGCGGATCGAACAGCGAGGCGTCACGGCCGATCTTGAACACCACGAACGCAAATTCACCACCGGCCGCCAGCACGATGCCCAGGCGGATGGCGCTGACCTTGTTCAGGCCACCGGCCAGTTGGCCGAGCACGAACAGCAGGGGAAACTTGACCGCGATCAGCAACACGGTCAGGCCCAGCACCACGATAGGCTCGCGCAGCAGCAGACTGAGGTTGGCGCCCATGCCGACGCTCATGAAGAACAGCCCCAGCAACAGGCCCTTGAAGGGTTCGATTTGCGCTTCCAGTTCATGGCGATATTCGGAATCCGCCAGCAGCAGGCCGGCGAGGAACGCGCCCAAGGCCATGGAGATCCCGGCAATGCCCATCAGCCAGGCGGTACCGATCACCACCAGCAGCGCGGTGGCGGTGGAGACTTCTGGCAGGTTGCTCTTGGCGACAATGCGAAACACCGGCCGCAGCAGGTAGCGCCCGCCGACCACCACGATGGCGATACTGCCCAGCACTTCCAGGCCGTGGTTCAGATCCTGCGCGGCCGTGGTGTTGTGGTCCACGCCTGCCAGCAACGGCACCATGGCGATCAGAGGGATCGCGGCGATGTCCTGGAACAACAGGATCGCAAAGGCCAGGCGCCCGTGGGGGCTGGTCAGTTCCTTGCGCTCGGCCAGGCTTTGCAGACCGAAAGCCGTGGAGGACAGCGCCAGACCCAGGCCCAGCACGATCGCACTGTTCAGCGGCTGCCCGAACACGAACAGTGCCAGCGCACCCAGCACCCCGCCCGTGAGCAGCACTTGCGCCAGGCCGACGCCGAACACCGACTTGCGCATCACCCACAGCCGTCGTGGCGACAGTTCAAGACCGATGATGAACAGCAGCAGCACCACGCCCAGTTCCGAGATATGGGCGACGCTTTCCGGGTTGCCGATCAGGCCCAGCACCGAAGGGCCGATGATCACCCCCGCGAACAGATAGCCCAGCACGGCGCCCAGTTGCAGGCGTTTGGCGAGGGGGACGGTGAGGACTGCCGCGAGCAGAAACACGACAGCGGCTTGTAGCAGATAGCCTTCTTGGGGCATTGGGGAAACTCCATCAACTCGGTACGGCGGCCGACAAGGATAAAGGCTGGGGTTCGCACATATCTAGCGTTGAATCTAGCTGGCTTGAGGCTGCGATGTGAGGAACGCGGATTCCCCCTATAGGGTGATACCGGATTCTTTTGACGCGTGGGAGAATTCTCGCCACTAACGAAGCGGGTTCCATGGCTTCAGAAACAACCTTCAGGGCTTCTCCCGACTTGGGTGGCATGCAATGGAAAGTCAGCGACTTACATCAGTGCAGTGGTACCAGCAGATGGCGAAAGCCACTGAAGTCGTGGGTCGCCCGGACTTTTTCAGTGTGCTGGTCAATGCCTTGAGTACGCTGGCACCCATCCACGCGGCCACGCTGTATCTCTACCCGCACGATGGCCTGCCCACGGCCCTGTTCGAGCGCGACGATGAAGGGCATTTGCGGCCTGACGGAAGCGTCAAGCAGTACCTGTCGGGCTTCTATCTGCTGGATCCGTTCTACGGGATTTCCGTCGAAAACGTCACCTCTGGCTGTTATCACCTGCCGGATATCGCCCCCGACCATTTCGAGCGCAGCGAATACTATCTGGCGTTCTACCAGCACGGCCGCATCGGCGACGAACTCAACTACATCCTGCAGATTTCCCCCGGTTTCACCATCGCGGTGTCATTGATCAGTGGGGAAAAATTCAGTGAAGAGTCCTTGCAGCAGTTCAAACTGATCAGTCCCTGGATACTTGCCCTGCTGGACAAACACTGGGAAGGCGTCGGTGGAGAAGCGCTCAGTGGCATGTTCGAGAATATCTTCGCTCGCAAGATACATGCGGCACTCAACAGTTTTGGTTGTTCAGTCTTGTCTCAGCGTGAATGCAAGATCACCCAGCTGATATTGAAGGGACATTCCACCAAGTCTTTGGCCGAGCGACTTTCGATATCTGAAGACACCGTAAAGTCTCATCGAAAAAACGCTTACAACAAGATGAATATCAACTCGCAGTCCGAGTTGTTTGCACTATTCATACAATCTCTTTCTCAAGCTCGAGACGTTTACTTCAAAGATCCACTGGAAAGTTACAGGCGCCCGGACCAATAACCAGGCACTTAAACAACCCAAAAAATAAAAAGGTAAATCATATGAATGTTCCATTCAGGCTCAGTCGTGCCACCGAAGATTATCAGGCGTCCGATGCTGCGCATCACATACATGCCTTTCTTGATCAAAAGGCATTGAATGCCGAAGGTCCGCGCGTGATTGTCCGAGGTGAAGGCCTTTATCTCTGGGACAACGATGGCCGTCGTTATCTCGACGGAATGTCGGGCCTGTGGTGCACCCAGCTGGGTTATGGCCGCAAGGACCTGACCGCCGCGGCCAGCACGCAAATGGATCAGTTGGCTTACTACAACATGTTCTTCCACACCACTCACCCGGCCGTGATCGAGTTGTCCGAGTTGCTGTTCAGCCTGCTGCCCAAGCACTACAGCCACGTGATCTATACCAACTCCGGCTCGGAAGCCAACGAAGTATTGATCCGCACCGTGCGTCGTTTCTGGCAGATTGAAGGCAAGCCACAGAAGAAGATCATGATCGGCCGCTGGAACGGTTATCACGGCTCGACGCTTGCGGCCACGGCACTGGGCGGCATGAAGTTCATGCACGAAATGGGCGGGATGATTCCGGACATCGCGCACATCGATGAACCCTACTGGTACGCTCAGGGCGGCGATCTCACGCCTGCAGAATTCGGGCACAAGTGTGCGCAGCAACTGGAAGAGAAAATCCTCGAACTGGGCGCTGAAAACGTCGCCGGCTTTATCGCCGAACCCTTCCAGGGCGCCGGCGGCATGATCTTCCCGCCTGAGAGCTACTGGCCGGAAATCCAGCGCATCTGCCGCAAGTACGATGTGCTGCTGTGTGCCGATGAAGTGATCGGCGGCTTCGGCCGCACCGGCGAATGGTTCGCTCACCAACACTTCGGATTCGAGCCGGACACCCTGTCGATCGCCAAGGGCCTGACCAGCGGCTACATCCCGATGGGTGGACTGGTGCTGTCCAAGCGGATCGCCGAAGCACTGGTGGAAGAGGGTGGCGTGTTCGCCCACGGCCTGACGTACTCCGGTCACCCGGTCGCAGCCGCCGTGGCCGTGGCCAACCTCAAGGCCTTGCGCGATGAAGGCATCGTCACCCGGGTCAAGAACGACACCGGCCCGTACCTGCAAAGTTGCCTGCGTGAAGTGTTCGGCAACCACCCGCTGATTGGCGAGATTCAGGGCGCCGGTCTCGTGGCCGCCTTGCAGTTCGCCGAGGACAAGGCCACTCGCAAGCGTTTCGAAAACGAGAACGACATTGCCTGGCAGTGCCGCACTTTCGGTTTCGAGGAAGGCGTGATCATTCGTTCGACATTGGGCCGGATGATCATGGCGCCAGCACTGGTGGCCGGGCGTGCGGAGATCGATGAGTTGGTCGAGAAAACCCGCAAGGCAGTCGATCGCACTGCGCAGCAGATCGGTCGCCTGTAAGGGGACAGGGATAGACAGCGCCAACTTATTGTTGGCGCCTGTTTCGGTCAGACGCTGATAGTCCAGGTTGCGGTAGTTCAACTAGCTGACAGGAAGAAGTTTCTTCCTCGTATTGCCTTGGGCGCAGATCAACAATCCTAAACTCCCCATGATTCAGGAGTTCTTAATGAATACAAAAATAAGAGCGTCAAACTCCTCCGTTTCAATCGACTCAGTTGAAGGTGACCATAGCGGTAATACGGCAACTTTCAGAAAGTCTCTCGGTATCCCTTCACTGGTTCTTTTCGGCCTGGCCTACATGGTGCCGCTCGCCGTATTTACAACGTACGGACTGGTCACGCAAATGACCAAGGGCAACATGCCCACGGCTTACCTGTTTACCCTGGCCGCCATGTTGTTGACCGCCTACAGTTACGGTCGAATGGTTCAGGCGCATCCTTATTCGGGCTCGGTCTACACCTACACCCGGAAAACCTTTGGCGCCTACTTCGGTTTCATGGCCGGATGGACGCTGTTGCTGGATTACATCTTCCTGCCATTGCTCAGCTATCTGCTGATCGGCATCTACATGGCGGAGTATTTCCCGGCCATTCCCGCCTATGTCTGGGTATTGGGTTCCATTCTGCTGGTGACTTTCCTCAATCTTGTCGGTATCGAGTCGGTCAACCGGGTGAACCTGGTGCTGGTCGTAGCGCAACTGGCGTTTATCGTGGTGTTTGTCACGCTGTCGATCCAGCGCTTCAGTGCGCAGGCCAGCGATGTGTCCCTGATGTTGCCGTTCCACAACTCCGAATTCAGCCTGCCGATCGTGTTCTCCGGCGCCGCGGTGCTGTGTCTTTCCTTCCTGGGGTTCGATGCGGTGTCGACCATGGCCGAGGAAGCGCGTAATCCCCGGTACCGCATTCCCACGGCGATCATGGCCGTGACCCTGATTGGCGGTGTGTTGTTCGTGATCGTGGCTTACTTCGCACAACTGGTCTTCCCCGAGTGGAAAACCTTCGTCGGTGCCGATTCCGCCTCTGTCGACGTGATGCGGCGTGTGGGTGGGGAGATGCTGGTGACGGCGTTCACGGCCACCTATGTCGCGGGCTGCTTCGCTTCGGCGATGGTGTCGCAGGCCAGCGTTTCGCGGGTGTTGTTCGCGATGGGCCGGGATGGCGCGTTGCCTCGCGCGTTCGGCGTCCTGATGACGAAGAAGCGGGTGCCGGTAACGGCGGTCCTGGTGGTCAGTCTGCTGTCCATGATCGCCCTGGTGATTACCCTGGATACCGTTGCGAACATGATCAGCTTCGGCGCGCTCTTTGCCTTCTCGGCGGTCAACCTGGCGGTGATCAAGCACTATCTGGTTGACGAGCGCAAAACCGGGTTCAAGAGCTTTGTTCTGTACGGATTCATCCCGGCCCTGGGGTTCCTTTCGACCGTCTGGCTGTGGACCAGCCTGTCACACATGTCTTTCGTGATCGGGCTGTGCTGGATGGCGCTCGGGCTTGGGTGTTTGCTGAGCATGACGCAAATGTTCCGCGTCAAATTGCCGGAACTGCAAATGGCTGAAAAATAAGCGGTTTCACCGAGGGGCGAGATTCGCCCCCCGGTGAGATGTTGTTCTTTGCATCAATCAGTTACATTTATAGAATAGACAGATCAATTCTGTCTGTTTCAGAGCACCTCATGGCCATCAACTTCGACCTCAACGACCTGCAAGCCTTTCGCGCGGTGGTCGAGCAGGGGAGTTTTCGCAAGGCCGCCGACACCGTTCGCATCTCCCAGCCGGCCCTGAGCCGACGTATCGAAAAGCTTGAGGACGCCCTTGGCGTGCGGCTGTTCGAGCGCACCACGCGCAAGGTCAGCCTGACCCAGGCCGGTCGCGGGTTCATGCCCCGGGTCGAGCGTCTGCTGGATGACCTGGACATCGCCTTGCTGGGCATCAGCGAAGTCGCCTCGAACCGTCTCGGCCATGTCACCGTCGCCTGTGTGCCTTCGGCGGCGTACTACTTCATGCCCCGGGTGATCGCGCGCTATCACCAGCAATTTCCCAAGATCAAGGTCAAGGTGCTCGACTCCAGTGCCCATGAAGTGTTGAGCGCGGTGGTCAACGGCGAAGCGGATTTCGGCCTGAGCTTCATGGGCACCCTGGAGGCCGAGGTGGATTTCGAGCCGTTGGTGCAGGAAAGCTATGTGGTGGCCTGCCGCCGTGATCATCCTTTGGCCGGGCGCAGCAGCGTGACCTGGGACGAGTTTTATCAGCAGGATTACATCTCGCTGGACAAGACCTCGGGCAACCGCTTCTTGCTGGATCAGGCGCTGACGCGGGTGGTGCCGCAGCGGCCAAGCATCTGCGAGACCCTGCATGTTACGACCATGATCGGTCTGGTGGAGGCGGGATTGGGAGTGGCGGCGGTGCCGCTGATGGCGATGCCGGCGGCGGATCACCCGATTCTGACGCGGGTGCCGCTCACCGACCCGCAGGTGATACGCAGCGTCGGCCTGATCAAACGCCGGGGTCGAACCCTGACCCCGGCTGCACTGGAACTGGAACGGCTGGTGGTGGAAATGAAAGTCCTGCCGCCTTCGGTCAGCGACTGACCGAATCCAGGCCGGTGGCTTTCACATCCGGTTGCGCGGCGGAGGAGGCCAGGTAATCCAGCAACGCCTTGGCTTCGGCCGGGTGCTGCGCGCCCACCGGGATCCCGGCGGCAAAGCGCGTCACGGACTGCACCGATTCCGGAATCTTCGCCACGAAACTCACCCCCGGCACAGGCAGCAGTTCGCTGACTTGCTGGAAGCCCAGTTGATAGTCGCCGGTGGCAACCACCGAGCCCACGGGGATTTTCGGCACCATGGTCGATTTGCCCTTGAGCTGGTCTTCGATACCCAGGCGCTTGAACAGCTGCTGCTCGATGTAGACACCGCTGGCGCTGTCGGAATAGGCCACGGATCTGGCGTCGAGCAGGGTCTTCTTCAGGCCGTCCACCGAGCTGATGTCCGGCTTGGGCGCGCCTTCACGCACCACCAGGCCGATGCGCGAGTCCGCCAGTTCGACCCGTGATGCCGGGTCGACCTTGCCTTGCTTGATCAGATCGTCCAGGGCGTAACCGACCATGATCACCACATCGGCTTTCTCGCCACGGGCCAGGCGATTGGGGATCGCTTCCGGGGCCTTGCCCATCGACGGACCCAGGGCTGTGTCGAGGGTGTTGCCGGTGGAGGCGGCGAATTTCGGGCCGAGGACTTTATAGGCCGCGGTGAAGCCGCCGGAGGTCATCACACGAATCTCTTCGGCCTGGGCGACGGTGCTCGCGCCCAGGCTGACCAGCAGCGCCAAGGCCGCGACATTGAACAGTTTTTTCATGGACAGGTTCTCGATCAAGGCCAGTTTCACGACAGTGCCGGTTGCAGACGACCGCCGGCACGGCGATACAGGTACAGCGTCGCGCACAGGGCGCAGAGTGCTGCAACGCTCATCCAGTAGCCGGGCGCCGCTTTGTCGCCGGTGTACTGGATCAGGAAGGTCGACATCGCCGGGGTGAAACCGCCGAATATTGCGGTGGCCAGGCTATAAGCCAGGGAGAAGCCCGCGACTCGCACCTCGACCGGCATGATTTCTGTCAGCGCCGGGATCATCGCGCCGTTGTACAGGCCATAAATGAACGACAGCCACAGCAGCACCAGCAGCATGTTGATGAAGCTCGGTGCCTGCACCAGGTACGACAGCGCCGGATAGGTTGTCGCCAGCGCCAGCAAGGCCATGGTGATCAGCACCGGACGACGGCCGATGCGATCGGACAGCGCACCGCCAATCGGCAGCCAGAAGAAGTTCGAAACACCCACCAGCAATGTCACCAGCAGCGCATCGGACGTGCTCAGGTGCAGCACGGTTTTGCCGAAGGTCGGCGCGTACACGGTGATCAGGTAGAAGGCGGTGGTGGTCAGGGCGACCATCAGCATGCCAGCGAACACGGTGACCCAGTTCTGCGCCAGGGTGCGGAACACTTCGCGCATGCTCGGACGGTGTTTGCGGGTGGCGAATTCTTCGGTTTCTTCCAGGTTGCGGCGCAACAGGAAGATGAACGGCACGATCATGCAGCCGACGAAAAACGGAATCCGCCAGCCCCAGTCGGCGATGGTTGCGGGTGCCATCCACTGATTGAGGGCATAACCCAGGGCGGCGGCGACAATGATTGCCACTTGCTGGCTACCGGACTGCCAGCTGGTGAAGAAGCCCTTGCGGCCCGGCGTGGCGATCTCCGAGAGATACACCGAGACGCCACCCAGTTCGGCACCGGCCGAGAAACCTTGCAGCAACCGGCCGACCAGCACAAGCGCCGGGGCGAACAAGCCGATGGTTTCGTAACCGGGCACCAGCACAATCAATATCGTGCCGCTGGCCATGATCGACAGCGTGACGATCAGGCCTTTGCGCCGGCCGACGTCATCGATATAGGCGCCGAGCACCACAGCGCCCAGCGGACGCATCAAAAAGCCTGCGCCGAATACGGCGAAGGTCATCATCAAGGAGGCGAATTCGCTGCTGGCAGGGAAGAACACCGACGCGATCTGCGTGGCGTAGAAGCCGAAAAGAAAGAAATCGAACTGTTCGAGGAAGTTGCCCGAGGTGACCCGGAAGATTGCGCTGGCCCTGGAGCGTCCGCGCGGAATTGTGGCTGTCATCGATAAGTACTCCACCGCTTTTATGACGTGCGCCAACTGCTGGCGGCGCACGGTTCTTATTGGGGCGGATAGTGGCGCAGGGGGATCGATATGTTAATTGCATAGTTGGCATGCATTGATGCGTGGAGCGGATCAATACCGTCGCCACGCTTAATGTCATGTTGCCAACCGGATGGTTTTCTGGGAAAACCACGCCCATCGAATCCTGTCAGGCAGACCCGGCGTCATGAATGAAGAACTGCAAATCATCGAAATCCAGAAAGGTGACGGTAAGGCCGCCGTCAAGGGCGCGCTGATCACCACCCAATATCGCGGTTGGCTGGAAGACGGCACCGAATTCGACTCCTCCTTCAGTCGGGGCAAACCGTTCCAGTGTGTGATCGGCACGGGGCGCGTAATCAAGGGGTGGGATCAGGGGCTTTTGGGGATGCAGGTCGGTGGCAAGCGCAAGCTGCTGGTGCCGGCGCACTTGGGTTACGGCGAGCGCAGCATGGGCAAGATCACGCCGAACTCGAACCTGATTTTCGAGATTGAATTGCTGGAAGTGCTGACGCGGGATGATTGATCGGACGCCATCGCGAGCAGGCTCGCTCCTACAGGGGGGGTCACTCCGTGAAGTTTGGGATGCGCCCGTTCAGGGAAGGCCGGTAGTTCCACTTAAGGGTATCCAGCACAGGATTGACCGCCAGAATCCGCTTAACCGTCGCACTGGCGATGCATAACGCCAGCTTCTGCCCGGGACATTGATGGTGGCCGGCACCAAACGTGAAGCTGCGTCGGTTCGGGCGCTCGAGGAGAAAACGGTCGGGATCGTCGTTGAGCTGCGGGTCGCGGTTGGCAGATGCCAGCAGAACGAGAACGGTGTCCCCGGCGTTCAGCCTGACACCCTCGATTTCACACGACGTGCTGACGAAGCGCCGGGTGTTCTGCACCGACGGATCGAAGCGCTGGACTTCGGCCAACAGATCGTCGATGTCGATCGATTCCCCGTGCATTACCGGCTGTTGCTTGAGCACCAGTAGGCTGTTGCCGATCAACCCGGCTGTGGCTTCAAACGTCTGCGACAACAGGCCGATGAGGTTGGCGGTCAGGGTTTGCGGGTCGGTCGATGCCTTGGCGAAACGCTGGCAAATGCCTGACAGCAGGGCAGTACGAGGCATCTGATCGTCCAGCAGCTCCATGAAGTAGCCGCCCAACTGTTCGGCGGCCGCATTGGCGGCTTCCCGTTGCGTCGCCGTGCTGAGGGGCGACAGGCAGGCGACGAAGTCCGCGGTCAGCTCACTGATGATGCGCCCCTGCGCTGGTGAAAACCCCAGCAAGGCCGCCACCACGCAAGCCGGGCCACGGAACATCGCCGCCTGCAATCCTTCGGCGCCCGGCGCGATCAATCGGGCCGCGACCCGCGCCTCGACTTCCAGAGGATCGAATAATTGCAGCCCAGGCTCGATGACCGAACGCGGGCAGCGTTGGCGTTCGCCCTCGTTCATCCGCATCAACCGGCCAAACACCTCACCGGCCAGGCTACCGGCAATCGCCTTGGGCACAGGCTCAAGGGCAGGGCGCACGTGACAGTCCGGGTGCGCCAGAACAGCGGCGACGGCGCGAGCGCTGCTGGCCAGCCACAGGTTCAGGCCCGGATGAAAGGTCAGCCCGCCTTCAGCGCGCAACTGCGCGTAGTACGGGTACGGATCGGCATGGGTTGCAGCGATAAGCGGGTCCATGGTCACAGCCTTTGTGGGGGGAAAGTGTTGCTACTATCTCCAGCTCGAACAGGCGTTGATTCGTCCGGGAGCGAAATATGAACGAAGCACACTCAGACATTGGCGTGTCGCAGGTCGCGGCAGCGATCGCGGAGCCAGCCCGCACCAAGATCCTTTGTTCGCTTATGGACGGCCATGCCCGGACCAGCACGGAGCTTGCGGCCATCGCCGAGGTCAGCGCCTCCACCGCCAGCGCGCATCTGGCCAAACTCAAAGACTTGGCGCTGGTGCGGCTGCATGTCCAGGGCCGCCATCGCTATTACAGCCTGGCGGACAAACGGGTGGCCCAAGCCCTGGAAGCCCTGATGGTGATCGGCCAGAACGCCGTGCCCGCGTACCAGTCGCGGACACCCGGCCGCCTGCAGTTCGCCCGCACCTGTTACGACCATATGGCGGGAACCCTGGCCGTGTTGCTGCATGACCGGATGATTGACGCGGGGTGGTTGCAGGAGGTGGACGAGCAGCTTTACCGGCTGAGCGACAGCGGCGAAGTGTTGCTTGAGGGGTTGGGCATCGAGGTCAGGGATCTGGTGACGACACGTCGCCGCTTTGCCTGCCCGTGCCTGGACTGGAGCATGCGTCGGCCGCATCTGGGTGGGGCGTTGGGGGCTGCGCTGTTGCAAACGGCGATCAGGCGCAAATGGGTGACCCAGGATCTGGACAGTCGCGCCCTGGCCTTGACCGCGTTGGGGCGCAAGGAGATCAGTGCGCGGTTTGGTTTGATCGTGCCAGCCGAATCGCCCGTTGCGACAGCCCGCACAAACGATCGCAGCCAGCAACAAACCCTGTAGGAGCGGCGGAAGGCTGCGATTTTGAGGATCAAAAGATCGCAGCCTGCGGCAGCCCCTACAGGTGATTTCAGCGCAGGGTATACCCGCTATCGACCACCCAATCCTGGCCGATCACGTTGCGCGCGCCATTGCCGAGCTGGAACAGAATTACATCGGCGACGGCCCCCGGCTCCAGAAACTGACCGTCGAGCAAACGCTGGTTGACCGTGCTGGCCACGGCGCTCAGCTCTTCGTTCTTGAGACCCAGAGTCGACCAGATGGGTGTCGCGGTCGGGCCTGGGGAAACGGTGTTGATGCGAATGCCGTGGGGCGCCAGCTCTACCGCCAGGGTTCGCGCGTGGTGGATCAGCGCGGCCTTGGAGGCGATGTAGGCGGCCAGGCCCGGGAAAGTCACCTGCGCCAGGAAGGTGCCGATGAACACTACCGAGGTCGACGCCGCCAGATGTCCGCGCAGGCAGGCCAGGGTGTTCAGTGCGCCGGCACCATTGACCGCCCATTGCCGGTCGAACGCCGTCAGGTCCAGGCCGTCGGCCAGTTGCGCGATGCCGGCGTTTGGCACCAGGAAGCTCACTGGACCCATGGTCGAAGCTTGTTTTGCCAGGCGCTCAAGGTCGGCAGGTTGGGTCACATCACCCGCAACCCACGACAGTTGATTGCCGAAGCGTTCGGCCAATTCCCCCAATCCACCGATCTGACGCGACATCGCCAGCACACGAGCCCCTTGGCCGAGGAGGCGCTCGGTGACGGCCAGGCCAATCCCGGAACTGGCACCAGTGACCACCGCCAGACGATCTTGAAAAGCGTTGTTCATACAGAGGTTTCCTTTTGGTCAGTAAACTTTTGCAGGTCACATTCCAAAAAGCGGGCCAAAGTAAGACGCCTTTAAGTACGGGCGTTCCAGGTCGGTTGTGGTTATTTTGACTTGGGTCAAAATTGGTCATTAAGACTTGTGCGCAGTCATAAAGACTCTCAACTGTAGGAGCGAGCATGCTCGCGATGAACGTCAGGACACCGCGGGGCATCAGGCTGCCATCGTTATCGTTGACGACCATCGCGAGCAAGCTCGCTCCTACAGAGGGCGGTGTAGGGCTGTATTTTTTCGGCGCGCTTGAGTAGGGTCGCTGCCCATGAAAGTCATCGGAACAATCACCATGTCGAACTTCAAGGAAATGGTCCAGCAACTGGACGCCGCCTATCGCCAATGGACAGGCACCGGCCTGCCAACACCCGCCTTTGCAAGCGAAGACGAGCGACTTGAGTGGTTGCACGCCCGGGCTCCTTACGCCTTGCTTGCCCATGGCACGCAGGCCGATCCGGTTTTCTACTATGCCAATGAGCAGGCGTTGGCCAGCTTCAAGTACCCACGCGAGCAATTCATCGGCATGCCCTCGCGCTTCAGTGCATCGCCGCTGGACCGCGCCATGCGTCAGACGCTGCTCGAACAGGTCACGGCCAATGGCATCGCCCATGGGTACAGCGGCTATCGGGTCGACAGGGAAGGGCATGCGTTCATGATTCACGAAGGCAAGGTCTGGACGCTGCTTGATCATAATGGCGAGCACCAGGGTCAGGCGGCGCTGTTCTGGCCGGACGCCGAGCGGGTAGGGCGGTTGGAGTAATCCGACCGGGGGTAAATGCCCGGGTTGTTTCGTGGCGGCAGACGCATTACTGTATATGCAAACAGTACAGGTCCGCCCCATGGAACTCATCGACAAGCTCAGCATTCTCGCCGACGCCGCCAAGTACGACGCATCCTGCGCCAGCAGCGGGGCGCCCAAGCGCAGTTCCGAGGGCAAGCGGGGACTGGGTTCGACCGATGGGATGGGCATCTGCCACAGCTATACACCGGACGGGCGCTGCGTTTCGCTGCTCAAGGTCTTGCTGACCAATTTCTGCCTCTACGACTGCCAGTACTGCGTCAACCGCCGCTCCAGCGATGTGCCTCGCGCGCGTTTTACGCCGGAAGAGGTGGTGGCGCTGACCCTGGATTTCTACCGGCGCAATTGCGTCAGCGGGCTGTTCCTCAGTTCCGGGATCATCCGCAGCGCCGACTACACCATGGAGCAACTGGTCCGCGTAGCCCGTTTGCTGCGCGAGGAGCATGATTTTCGTGGCTACATCCACCTCAAGACCATTCCCGAATCCGATCCGGCTTTGATTGAGGAGGCAGGGCGTTACGCCGACCGCCTGAGCGTCAACATCGAGCTGCCCACCGATGCCAGCCTGCAGACCCTGGCCCCGGAAAAACAGCTGGGCTCGATCAGGCAGGCGATGCGGACCATCTACACCGGCGAGCAAACCGTGCTCAACGAACCCCGGGCGCCCCGATTCGCCCCGGCCGGGCAAAGTACGCAAATGATCGTCGGGGCCGACGACACCGATGACAGCACCATCCTTCATGGCGCGCAGGCGCTCTATGGCAACTTCAAACTGCGCCGGGTCTATTACTCGGCGTTCAGCCCGATCCCCCATAGTCCCAAAAGCGTGCCGCTGGCCGCGCCGCCGCTGATGCGCGAGCACCGGCTGTATCAGGCCGATTTCCTGCTGCGCAGCTACGGATACTCCGCGGGCGAACTGCTCAAGGGGCCGGGGAACCTGGCGTTGGACATCGACCCGAAACTGGCGTGGGCGCTGGCCAATCGCGAGGTGTTTCCGCTGGATCTCAATCGCGCCGAGGCATCCCTGATCGCGCGAATCCCCGGCATCGGCCTACGCACCACCGAGCGTTTGGTGGCATTGCGCCGGGAGCGGCGGATTCGTTATGAGGACCTGGCCCGGATGCGTTGCGTGCTGGCCAAGGCCAAACCCTTCGTGATCACCAGCGATTACCACCCGCAGCAGGCGGAAGTCACCAGCCAGCTGCTTTACCAGCAACTGCGCGACCGGCCTCAGCCGCAACAGATGGGGTTGTGGGGATGATCCACCTCGATTGCGACGACCTGTTCGACAACTGGCGTCAGCAGGCGCGCTGGTTGCTTAGTCACGAGGTCGACCCCAGTCGGGTCAGTTGGGCCAGTGACAGCGTGGCGGATCTGTTTGCCAGTGATGACGCGCCTCCCCAATCCCAAGGGCCGTTCCAGGCCCGGGTCCCGCGAGCCTTGCTCGATACCCTTGAACACGCCGCCCAGTACCGGGGGGGGCAGCGCTGGAGCCTGTTGTACGAAGTGCTTTGGCGGGTCAGTCATGGCGACCGTACCGCGATGCTGGCCGGTGACCGGGTTGGCAGTGAATTAACCAGGAGAATCAAACAGGTACAGCGCGAATCTCATCATTTACATGCATTCGTACGCTTTGTGGCGTTGACCCAGGGTGAAGGCCCGGAGTATGTGGCCTGGCACGAACCGGCCCACGACATCCTGCGCAGTGCCAGCGAGCACTTCATCGGCCGCATGGGCCGCCACCGCTGGCTGATCGCGACACCTCGCGACGGGGTTTACTACGACGGCCAGCAGCTGATTTACCAGCGCCAGTGCCCGCCGCAGTGGCAGCAACTGGCGAAAAACGCCGACGATCCCCACAGTGCCATGTGGCTGACCTACTACAGCCATACGTTCAACCCGGCGCGATTGAACCCGAAAGTCATGCAGGGGCATTTGCCGGCGCGTTTCTGGAAAAACCTGCCTGAAGGCGCATTGATTCCCGAGCTGATCACCCAGGCGCGCACCGGCAAACAGCAGGACGGTCAAGCCAGCGGGATCAAAGGCAGGACAGGCAAGCGCATCGCCGAGCGCCGCTGATCGCACCCAATAAAAAGCCCCCCAGTGCCGAGGCAGTGGGGGGCTTCTGTTAGCTAGGCGCTGGCGTCAGGTCAAACCTTGACGATCCAGCCCGCTGGCGCTTCGACGTCGCCGGTTTGCACGCCGGTCAGCTCTTTGTAGAGCTTCTGGGTGATCGGGCCAACTTCGGTTTCGCTGTGGAAAACGTGCAGGTGGTCTTTGTAGCTGATGCCGCCGATCGGAGTGATCACCGCGGCGGTACCGCAGGCACCGGCTTCTTTGAAGTCCGAGAGCTTGTCGATCAGCACGTCGCCTTCGATCACTTCCAGGCCCAGACGGGACTTGGCCAGCTCGATCAGCGACAGACGGGTGATGCCCGGCAGTACCGATGGCGATTTCGGAGTCACGAACTTGTCGTCGTGCGTGATGCCGAAGAAGTTGGCCGAACCGACTTCCTCAATTTTCGAGTGAGTCATCGGGTCCAGGTAGATGGCGTCGGCGAAGTGCGCCTTCTTGGCCTGGGAGCCCGGCATCAGGCTGGCGGCGTAGTTGCCGCCGACCTTGGCGGCACCGGTGCCCTGAGGCGCGGCGCGGTCGAAGTCGGAGATGATGAAGTTGTGCGGGGTCAGGCCGCCCTTGAAGTAGGCGCCGACCGGGATGCAGAAGATCGAGAAGATGAACTCCGGCGCGGTACGCACGCCGATGTTGTCACCCACGCCAATCACGAACGGACGCAGGTACAGCGCGCCGCCGGTGCCGTAAGGCGGGATGAAACGCTCGTTGGCGCGAACGACGGCTTTACAGGCTTCGACGAACTGCTCGGTGTCGACCTGTGGCATCAGCAGGCGACCGCAGCTGCGCTGCATGCGCATGGCGTTCTGGTCGGGACGGAACAGGTTGATCGAGCCGTCCTTGCAACGATAGGCCTTCAGGCCTTCGAAGCATTGCTGGCCATAGTGAAGGGCAGTGGAGCCTTCGCTGATGTGCAGCACGTTATCTTCGGTCAGGGTGCCTTTGTCCCACTCGCCATTGCGAAAGTACGACAGATAGCGCTTGTCAGTCTTGATGTAGTCAAAACCCAGCTTGTCCCAATTGATGCTTTCGTTACCCATGACACCCTCTATCACTTAACAACCGTCGAAACGGTACAAGGCTTCTGACGTTTTTTGGATGGGGACAACAATACTTCATTCCGGGCCTGTTTCGCAGCCCGGACTATCGGATGACGGGCAGATAAATCGCATCGGCCTCAAGAAATCGCGAGCAGGCTCGCTCCCACAGGGCAGTGCATTGCAA